>NZ_JAENWL010000003.1 GCF_016650095.1 Clostridium sp.
ATAGCTACTAGTTGTTTAATCTCCCCATTTTTTCAATTACAACTTCAGCAAACTCCTGCGTTCCAGTAGTACCACCTAAATCACAAGTTAAATATTTGCCTTCTTTTAAAACAGCTTCCACTGCTCTCTCTATTTTATCTGCTGCGTCTTGCTCTCCTATAAACCTTAGCATCATCACACCAGATAGAATACATGCAGTAGGATTTGCTATATTTAAACCCGCTATATCTGGAGCAGAACCATGAGCTGGCTCAAACACCGCACCTTCTTCTCCAATATTTGCACCTGGAACTAGTCCTAGTCCCCCTACTAGACCTGCTGCCATATCTGATAATATATCGCCATATAGATTAGGCATTACAAGTACATCATATTTTTCTGGGTTCATCACAAGCTTCATGCTCATAGCATCAACTATAACATCTCCAAATGCTATATCTTTGTGCATTGAAGCTATGTTTCTTGCACATTTTAAGAATAACCCATCTGAGAGCTTCATAATATTTGCTTTGTGAACAGCTATTACTTCTTTTCTATTCTCCTGCTTTGCTAATTTAAAAGCATATTCTACTATTCTATCACTCGCTTTCTTACTTATTATCTTTATACTCTCCGCAATATCCTCTGTAACCATATGCTCAATTCCTGCGTATAAATCTTCACTATTTTCTCTTACTATTATTAAATCTACATCACCAAACCTTGATGGAACACCTTCATATGTTTTTATAGGTCTTACATTAGCATAAAGATTTAATTCATGTCTTAATTTAACATTAACACTTCGAAATCCCTTACCAACCGGTGTAGTTATAGGTCCTTTAAGCGCAATTTTATTTTTTTTAATACTTTCTAAAACGTAGGAAGGTAGGGGGGTGTAAAACTCCTCTATAACCTCTGCACCTGCATGCGCCACTTCCCAATTAATTTGGACCCCACTATTTTCTATTACTTTAACAGCCGCCGCGGTTACTTCTGGTCCGATTCCATCACCTGGTATAAGCGTAATATTATGTGTCATGCTTTTACGCACCTCTCTTTTACTTAATTTCGATAATATCTATTAATCCACCATATCAACAAGCTGTAATTTTTTGTGATCTCACACCTAATTGTGGGATGACGTTCTTTGCTATTAATTCCAGTTCTTCACTTTTCATTACAGTGTTTCTCCCTGCCAGGTATTGCTTATCTACCCATTCTTTTATAATATGAATTCGCTCATCCTTTTTATCTATCTTGTCTGAATCCTTTAATCTAAAATAAGTATTCACCCAAGCTGCTATGCCTGCATGACCCGAATGTTCATTAACTGATACAACAATTGGTCTGCCTAATATTTTTTCAGTATCAAAAATATTATATATTTCTTCATCTTTTAATATTCCATCTGCATGTATACCCGCCCTAGTAACATTGAATTCACTACCTACAAATGGTGTTTTAGGCGGAATACTATATTTAAACTCACCTTCAAAGTATTGTCCGATTTCAGTTATAAGCTTTAGATTCATATCTTTTACATTTCCTCTTATTTGACCATATTCTATAATCATAGCTTCGAGTGGACAATTCCCTGTTCTCTCACCAATACCAAAAAGCGATGTATTTATAGCACTACATCCATGAAGCCATGCTGTAGTCGCATTTGGTACAACATTATAAAAATCATTATGTCCATGCCATTCAAGACAATCAGACGGAACTCCTGCATAAACTCTTAATCCATGTATGATATGTTGTACGCTTCTTGGTAATTCTGTTCCTGAGTACGGTAATCCAAGACCCAATGTATCACAAGCCCTAATTTTTATCTTGATACCAGATTTCTTAGAAAGGTCCATAAGTCTTTGAGCTAGTGGCACTACAAACCCAAAGAAATCAGCTCTAGTTATATCTTCAAGATGGCATCTTGGAGTTATGCCATTTTCTAAGGCTTCTTCCACCAATGAAATATATAAATCCATTGCTTGCTTTCTTGTTTTATTTAACTTTTTAAATATATGATAATCAGAACAGGACATAAGCATTCCAGTTTCCTTAAGTGCCATATCTTTCACTAACTTAAAATCTTCCTTGTTGGCTCTTATCCAAGAAGTTACCTCTGGAAATTTATATCCTCTTTCTAAACACTTGCGAGCTGCATTTCTATCCTTCTCCGTATATAGAAAGAATTCAGTTTGCCTTATTATTCCAGAATTATTATCAAGTTTGTGCAAATAATCAAATATTTTAACTATTTGTTTCTCAGTATATGTATCCATAGCTTGTTGTCCATCTCTAAATGTAGTATCTGTAATCCATATATCTTCAGGTATAAACATTGGAATCTGTTCACTTCCAAAAACCATCTTTGGAATTTCTGAGTATGGGAATATATCTTTAAATAAATTAGGCTGCTCTTTAGTATTTATCTGTAAATTACTTATTGCCGCATTATGAACATCATTTGTTATTTGCATCTTTTTCATTTGTTATCCTCCTTGTTATATACCTTATTTGATTTTGGCTACTTCACGTTATTTTAATATTTATGAATTATTATAATGTTAAACTTTCACTTTAATGATTATTATATAGTTTATTTGCAGCTTTGTAAAGGTATTTTGCAATTTATCTTTTTATATATTTCATTTTGATCGAAAGAAGTTTCAAAAAAATATAGAAGAAGCATACTAGGATTATTCCTGTATGCTTCTTCTATTCTCTACTTTAATCTAATAACCATACTAAGCTCCCCCTCCAGATGATTTCCTTTTACAAACTTTACATTGATTTCTATAAAGTTTTACCCTTGCTAAACCTTGGAGTTTACGTTATAATTCTATAAATGTTAGGCGGTGTGTTTATGAACGTTGATTTTTCTAATATTAATATAAATACCATTATTATGTTTGCACTCGCAGTATTGCTTGTTTATCTCAGTATTGCAGTATTTAAAATGATTGGAAGGATATTAAGCATTACAATTGGAGTATTCCTTTTAATATATGTCCTTCAACAATTAGGTATCACAATACCCATATTAACCGATATTCTTAGCTATCTTTTGCAGGTGCTAAAGCCAGTTATCGACATTATAAAACATTTATTCGAATAACTGAAAAATTCCACCACATTGTATGCGATGGAATTTTGATTATTATATTATATATATTTTTCATTCCCTTCATATTCTTTAAGTTCATTGACCAGGTGCTTAATCTCCTGGTCCTTATTTTTATCCATTATTAATATAACATCTCCTGCATCTACAATTATAAGATCCTTTATACCAAACCCAATTATTAACCTCTCTTTACCAAATACCGAGCAATTTTGACTCTCTTCCATAAATGTATTACCCAAAACATTGTTACCACGTAAATTACTTAAAAACCTTGAAAGTGCTGCAAAGGTCCCTATGTCATCCCACGCAAACTCACATTTTATAACAAAAGCCTTTCTAGTTTTTTGCATTATACCAAAATCTACTGATATTCCATCTATTTCATTGTACTGCTCTTTTATTACTTCATTTTCCTCATCAGTGCCAATGGCTTGATACACCGTCATCAATCGTTTATACATTTTAGGTAAATACTTCTCCATCTCCCGCAAATACACATCTGCTCTCCATACAAACATTCCACTATTCCAAAGAAAGTTTCCTTTCGCGAGCAAATCCTTAGCTACTTCCGCATTAGGTTTTTCTAAAAAACGTTCTACTTTGAATGTAGGTATATCACCAGTTCCCCTATCTCCCATTTCTATATAACCATAGCCAGTTTCTGGCCTTGTGGGCTGTACACCAATAGTTACTAGCCCTCTTTTTTTATTTGCAATTTCAACTGCTTGTAAAATAGTTTCTTTAAACTCCTTCTCATTCTCTATATAATGATCAGAAGGCAGCACTATCATTGTTGCTTCCTTGTCCTCTTTTAGTAGCTTAGCAGCAGATAGTCCTATGCAAGTAGCAGTCTCCTTATTAACCTCATAGGCCCTTTTATGTTTAAATTTGGAATTTGTAAAATATATCAATGCTCTTTTGTTTAGTTTCTTTATCTTCTGAAATAATAATTTTTTCTATCAAATTTTCTACCGTAATTCTATCTAGGTCTTTAAAACTTAAAATTTTGTCAATCTCACTCTTATACGCCTGGTATTTGTCATTATAATTATCAGCCACTTCTAGATTTGATAGTATCTCTTTTTTTCTATTAATTAAATGTTGTTGTTTTTTTTCAATAGTATTAGACAAAACCTCAAAGTTTCTTTCACTTACTTTTCCATTAAATTTATCCAAATAGAGCACTTCGAATTGTCTGTCCAGCTTGCTTAATTCATTTTCTATATTTTTTAATTTCATATCATAATTTTCTTTTTTTATAATGGACTTATCTATTTTACTATAGATTTCCTGTACATTTAATATTGTTGAAGTGTACTGAAATAAATCCGTGATTATAATGTTTTTTAATTCTTCTTCCTTTAAAGAATGTGCAGTACACCTTCCTCCACCCATTTGACTATTAGTACATTTATAGCCTTGAAATTTTTTTCTATATGACATATTTCCTCCACATTCGTTACACTTTAATATTGAAGAAAAAATATACACATTTTTACCTTTATATCTATAATTCTTAGCTCTTATGCTTATAAGCTTTTGAACTTCATCAAACATTTCTTTTGATACTATACCTTTAAACTCACCTCCATATATCCATTCATCTTGAAGCGTAGTTCTTACTTTTTTTATTTTATAGCTAACTTTTTTCCATCTTCCTTGAACCATGATACCACCGTATTTGGGATTGTTTAAAATTGATTTAATAGTATTACTAGTCCATAACCCAAATTTTGAGAAAGCAAAATTATTTAATTTTGCAGAAGGTGGCTCTATCCCTTTTGAATTCAAGTAATTTGCTACTCTGCCATACCCATATCCTTTAAGGTACAGTTCAAATATTTCTTTCACAGTTTCTGTTGTATCATCATCTGCCACTACTAATCTTATTGTTTTTACATTACCCTCATATTCTTCTTCAAACCTGTACCCATAAGGGGGCTTACTTGCAATAGATGACCCCCTTATCATTCTTTGCTTTAATCCATCCCTGGCTCTTCTTGAACAATCTTTAATATACATTTCATTTAGTACATTTTTAAATGGTATGATATCATTTATTTCCTCTAACGTATCTACATTGTCAAATACAGATATAAAACGCACTCCATTTACTTTGAAATACTCCTCTAAATAATATCCTGCTTTAACATAATTTCTGGAAAATCTTGAAAGATCACGGGTCACAATCATATTTATTTTACCCCGTTCTATATCATCCTCCATTCGGATGAAGCTTTTTCTTTCAAAATTAGAACCAGAAAATCCAACGTCTTCATATACCTCTACAAGATTATATACCGACTCTTTATCCTCATCACTTTTTTCAAGTATCCATTTTTTTAAACTTTGTACCTGTGCAGGCATTGATTCCTGCTGATCTTTCTTATCTGATGAGACTCTTGCATATAATGCTACATTCCAGATTTTCCTCAAACTTTTCACTAATTATATGCCTCCTGATGAGTATCTGTTATATGTGTATCTATAATACAATATGATTTGTCATATGCTTCACTATTAAATTTAAGGTTTGTAAGCTTCATTGAGATTAAATTCTCTATTATTATTTTTAAATTTTCATTTCCATAATGCCTTTCTATTTTTAAAGTAATTTTTGTCACAACAAATCCTCCATTAAGTACTTAATTATAATATATGCCACAAAATAATAGTCATGTATATTAGAGTTTGTTATATTTTTACTTATTGTTAACATCCCATTAAAGCTCAATTATTAGATTTTTATTAATAAATTTATGAATAATATGAACAATATGAACAATATGAGTATTCTCAATCTTTTATTGGTATAATTTCCTTATAAATATCTTACGGATAGCTACAAAAAATTCTTGGTTTGATAAATAAAAAACAAACTCGTTATTTATTTATCCTACTAGGTAATCGTTTTTATCTCGTAAATTGATATTATAAATTAAATTAGGGGGGATTTCATTGAATAAAAAATTGAAAATGTTAACCTGTACATTGGCAGCGATATTCGCACTTACAATTGCAGTAGATAGTCCAAATCTAGGACCCTTTAGTGTAGATGCAGTTTCAGCAGCTACTGGAGAAGCTCCAGTTGTTACACCAGCTAAACCAGCTACACCAAGTAGCCCAAGCACAACAAGTAACTCAGGTACTCACTATACTTCATCTACACCAACTTCGTATAGTTCAGCAACAAGTTTTGGCCGTACACTTAAGCTTAATTCTATAGGTGGCGATGTTAAACTTCTTCAAACTAGACTTAGTAGTTATGGGTACAGGCTTTATGGCGATGGTATTTATGGAAATCTAACTTTATCTGCAGTGAAAGACTTTCAAAGTAAGCATGCTCTTAGTGCTGATGGAATAGCTGGACCACTCACTTTAGCAAGATTAACTCCAAAAGTAATAGTAAAAACGACTATAACTAGTACACTTAAATTAGGTTCTAATGGAATCGAAGTTAAGATTCTACAAACTAGACTTAGCAGTTATGGATACAGACTTTATGGTGATGGTATATTTGGAAACAATACTTTAGCTGCTGTGAAAAACTATCAAAGTAAGCATGGCCTTACAGCTAATGGAATAGTTAACGCAGATACTGTTGCAAAATTATGGGGAAAAGTAATTAAACCAGTGACACCACCAGTTGTTGTTACTCCTCCAGTTGTTACTCCACCAGTTGTTGTTACACCACCTGATGTTGTAACCTCAGCTTCAATAGTAGATAATGCAGCAGATGTAGAAAAAGCAATAAGCAAAGATGGTACATGGATTATTGCTATTCTAAATGATGTAACTACTGATAAAGATCTTGTTTTACAAGGCGAACTTACAAAACCTGATAAATCTGTTCCACCAGTACAAGTTGCAACAGGACGTAAAATAGCTCTTTACGCTCAAGACGATAAACATGTTACAACTGATACTTTTACTTTAACAGCTCCAAAATTAACAATTAAGAGTACAGATTCTACTATCCAAAAAGGAACATTCAAGGGAGACCTTTATGTTTCAGCACAGGACTTCAATTTAAAAACAGCTACTATTGTAGGAGATGTTTACGTTTCAGGAACAGGATTTAATATGACAGAAAGTTCTAAAATTGAAGGAAATGTATATTTTACTAATCAACGAGCTAAAGATTCATTTGTCATGGATGAGACAAGTTCTGTAACAGGAACACAAACATTAAAAGTGGCAATAGCAGTAGATGCTGTCGCATCTGCATCATTAACAGCTAATGCAGCAGATTTTGAAAAGGCAATATCAGCAGATGGTACATGGATTGTTTGTCCTCTAAAAGATATGACTATTGATAAACCTCTTGTTTTAGAAGGAGAATTATTAAATACACATTTAGACCCTATTACAGGTCTTGGTGCTGTACAACGTAAAATAGGTCTTTATGCTCATGAGGGCGTAGTTACAAATGCTAGATTTACCCTAACAGCTCCAAGCTTAACTATTAAGAGCCCAAAAGCTAGTGTTCAAATGGGAACTTTTATAGGTGATGTATATGTTAATTCTCGTAACTTCGTATTAAAAGATGCTACAATAGTAGGCGATGTTTACGTTCATTCAACAGAATTCACTTTAACAGCAAATTCTAAAATTGAAGGAAATGTATATTTTGATAATCAAGAAGCAGAAAATACATTCGTAATCGAAGATGGAAGTTCTGTAACAGGAACTCAAGGTTATAAATCGACAACAGCAGTAGATTCAGTAACATCTGCATCATTAGTAAATGATGAAGCTGCTTTCGAAAATGCAATAAGCAAAGATGGTACATGGATTATTGCTATTCAAAGAGATATGGTTATTAATAAGGACCTTGTTTTAGACGGTACACTTTATAACACAAAAACTCCAGCTGCTATTGCACGTAAGATAGCTCTTTACTATCATGATGGTGATAACTATACAACTGCTAAATTTACTTTAACAGCTCCATCATTAACAATTAAGAGTCCAAACGCAAGTATGCAAAAGGGAACTTTTGTTGGTGATCTTTATATTGGAGTAGATGGTTTCTCATTAAAAGAAACTAAAATTGTAGGAAATGTATATTTTGCTACTCAAGCAATTAAAGATGCATTCGTACTTGATGAGCTAAGCTCTATATCAGGAACTCAAACAATTGGAACTAAATAAACATTAGTCTAGGTACGTACCCCCAATGTATTTTATACATTGGGGGTATTTTTTACGCTAAAAATGACCTATAAAGTTAATAAAGCGGTCTCTTTATTACTAGGCTCTACAAATATATTGGATTTACGGATTTCTGGAAGCTCATTACAAATCTTATCAACGTAATCTTCATTAGTAACTACATAAACATTTTCATTGCTAACTAAACATTTTATTCTATCCACAGTGCTTCTTAAAAAGCTCTTATTATTAATAATATTCAAAAACTGCTTTGGGTTTTGTGCACGAGATAGAGGGTAAAGTCTTGTTCCTTTTCCACCTGCTAAAATTAGTACGTATAGCAAAAACTACCACTCCAAATTATTACTCATTTCATTTTATGAACCATTAGTCTATGTTGTGAGAACAATTTATAATATATTTATAAATTACCATATATTGAAAAATAAAAAGTGTGTAAGATGAAAAATACATTTTTCATCTTACACACTTTTTATTTAGGCACATTTATTTCTATTCTAAATCAATAGGTTCTTTATCAAAAGGTAAAACAAATTCAAAGCTGTCTGTTTGCGTTTTGCCTCCGCTTTTTTTAAGTAACTCGAATTCATCATATTCTTTAAGGTTATATTCCTTTAGAACCGAATTTGCATCCTTTTTCCCATGCCAAGGAAGACGATTTGAAAATGAACGAAATAATTCTTCTCTAAAATACTCTGCATCTATTCTTGGTAAATACGGCAGTAGAGAGAATCCATATTCTTCAGCCTTTTTCACACCATCAATATCATATTTAAAATAATATTTTTCATCACTTTTACTTAATTCGCCTACTTTAAAGGATTCTCCTTGATCATTTTTCCACATCATCCATATCGCATTCTTCACTTTGCTAGCCATCCCTCTCACAATCTTATTTAAAAAAATCATACTATTACTATATTATCTCTACTATAACTACATCCATATTATCGAACTTAATCATATTACATTTACTCGTTAAAATTTATTTAGTTTTTGTTTCAATCTCTCCATAACTATACTAGGATTTCTATAATATTCACTAGCACGTATTTTATAAAACTCCCATCCCACACGTTCAAGACACATCTGTATTTCATACTGCTTTTGCCAATTATAATCTTCATCCGCTAGCATTCCAATACACTGCACTGCAATTTTTTTATAATGACCACTAGGTAACTCGGATGACAAATCTGTTTCTACAACAAAATCTATAGTGTATTTTCCTACTTTAACCTTTGGTGTAAGCTTATACCCACACTCTTTTATATTCCTTGCAATGTGCTCCTCAAAATCATTTAACAATAAATATTCTGGCGATATAATTTCTTCTTTATGTTCATTCTGTTCTAAACAATATTTTAATAGGGAATACCTAACACATCTATTATTAAGACTCTCTAAGTCTACTGAATAAAATAACCACATTTGATTTCTTGCACGACTAGCAGCTACATTAAATCTTCTAATATCTGACCCTTTAGTTAGAGCTGTAAATTTAGCATTATTTGCAATAACCATAGATAGAAACATTACGTCTCTCTCATCCCCTTGGAATGAGTAAGCATCTCCACATATAAGTCTTCTTTTAAGCATTTCCTCCATGCCAAGCCTTTCCACTAACATACCCTGTATTAATTCAGCTTGAGAGTCCCCTAAAAGCGATATAACGCCCATGGTCATCCCATTGTACCTATCATTACTACAACACTCTAATATCTTCTGCGAAATGTCCTCTGCTTCCAATACGTTTAGAGCCTTCGTCTCATCCTTGCTTCCACCAGTAACTTTAGATGTTACTATAAACGGCCCAACTTTTTCGTTAGCATCTATTCTTCTTAAAGGCATTATTTCATTAGAATAACACAGTTCATTACTAAATCCAATTATCTCTGGAACACATCTAAAGTGTTCCTTTAATAATAACCTATTTGGAAATACTCTCAAAGCTGTATTATATAAACTAGTTTTTAAATCAAACCACTCTGCATGTGGAATATCTTCTAAGTATGTATTTATTAAAGTTTCTACAACCGCATGGTCTTTTCCAATGGCTTCAGGGCTTATTTGCTTTTCATCACCTACAATAATTGCCTTCTTAGCCCTCATTAAAACCGTTATTGCTGATATGTCACTTTGACTGCTCTCATCCACAATTACTACATCAAACAAATTATCCGTAAGCTTTAAGTTTTCCATAACTCTATTTATTGGCATAATCCATACAGGAATTACGTCCTTACAATTATCCATCTCTTTTTGCGCGATTTTTCTATATTTTACTGCCTGAGTGCCTGTCCCTTTTCCTATTCTTTTTATAGCTTCCATCCAAGTAAATAAGCTTCTCTTTTGGGTCTCAGTAGTACGCTCTATTTGATTAAACCAACTTCTTTTAGAAACAAGTTCCCTTATAATATGTTTTTCTTTAATTTTTTCTTGTGCTATATTTTTCTCTAGATCTTCTACATCAACTTCTTCTAATTTACACAAATAATCATTCCATTTTTTCCATTGCCATGCCTTTTCCCAATTTAAGCTTTCTAAATTCTTTATTATTTCATTTTCATCATTTGTGATGTTTTCAAGTAATATGGGGCAACTCGATTCTAATTTATAGCTTAATTTAGTTAATTTTAATGCCTTATGAGCTATTTGCATTAAGCTTTCTATCTCCATATAAACAGCTCGTACCCCAGCAATACTTCTTTTATCTATAGCGCTATGCAATTTTTCTAAGCACCCGTCACTTTGGAAGGTTTTCTTTATTTCCTCAATTTCTATACTTAATTTATTATACTTGTTTATGTACTTTAAGCTCTCAAATCCTTTTTTAAGATAAATGTATGTTTCTTTTTCATACCAATTTAGATCACTCGGCAAATTCTTGCCGGGCAAATTCTTGCCGGGCAAAAAATTAATTATGTTATTTCTAAAGTCTGTGTCCCAATTGATGATCATGTCAATACTATCAATATCCTGGGTCGTTGCAACTATATAGTTTAAATCTGAATCATTTATTAGCGTTCCACCATATTCTTTTACCGAATTGTTCCAAACGTTTTTAAGCTCTCTTTCTAAGAATTGCATCTTTACATATAAATCAACCACCACTATTTGTTCACTGTTATTTATAAACTCATAATCCACCTTGCAGCCTTCAAATATATATTTAAGATTTCCGTGGAGTATCTTGAACATGCCTCCGAGTCTTCCTTTTTCTCTAATTGCTTTTGCAACAACATCAAAGTCATTTTTAAATTTATTTATATCAATACCACTCGGTAGCTCTAAATTGTGATTATTTAATTCTTGCTTAATTTTACTTATGTTTTTTATATACTCCTTACATTTTTCTACTAATTGCTGCCACATTCCCCGCGACTCATTATTCGAATAATAATATTTCATCACATTATTTAGCCAGTTATTCTCAAGCCCTTCTAGACTATCTATGGCATCATCTACAAGTTTCAATAACCTTCTATTCCCATAATCTATGGAATTAACATTATTCCAGTTTTCAATATTACTCTCATGAATGTGTTGCTCTTTCTCTAGTTTAATTAATTCTGATATTTTATCGCATAATTCTTCTTCTTTAGGCAGTACTGCCACGTACTTATCTATATTATTAATTTCATCAATTTGCTCTTTTTTAATTATGCTTGATAGTTTGACTAGCTTTTTAAATTCTTCATTACTTAGTGGGTTTTCTTTATTAAATCCAATCTTATCGGCAATCCAAGAATTAACATCTTCATTATCTCTAACCCACTTAGCCATATGCATTAAAGTGTATTTTTGTCCCTCATATTCTACCTTGTCATTCTCTCTATCTTCAATGCACTTTAACTCTTCATATAAACTTTTCTGAGAATTAATGCAATTGCTACGTTTGTATTTTAAAAATTTTATTTCTTTACGTAATTCTTTAGTGTCCATGGATAAATTCTCTGTTATTTTCCTAACAGACTCGTCCAATTCTTCTAGTGATTTCGTATCATTTCCTAATATACTGATACATAATGCCCTAACTTCTTCTGGTATTTTATTAGACAAAACCCTTAATGCTCTATCTGTTTGACTTGTCACTAGTACCCTTTTGCCATGAGCCAAAAGATGACAAATTAAATTAGCTATAGAATGGCTTTTACCAGTTCCTGGCGGACCCTGTACAACAACCCCAAAGTTTTCAGCGAGTCTTTTAGTTATTTCCATTTGTTCTAGGTTTGCAGGAAGTGGAAATAATACATCTTCTCCTACTGACCTCCATTCGTCTATCATCTGGGTATCTTGTACTACTTCTTCCTCTGAAACCAGCGCTTCAATAGTTTTGGGAATAGGAAATCCCTCTCTTATTTGTGAAAGTACGTCATTTAATTCCATGTTCCAAAGCCTTGTGTCCACCTTGCGAAGGATTATGCAAGGTGCATTGTAAAATTGTACATTCGCTTGAAGATTTATATCGGTATAATCACTTAGCTCCTGAATATAAAAATCCTGCTTGTGAGCTTTTAAAATCATAGCTAGTTCTCCAAAAATATTTGAAGCCATCTCAATATTTCTAACATCCAGAGCCATATCTTTTGCTTTATTGCGAAGAGTTAGCAAACTATCTAAGTTTACTTCTAAATATTCATTTAAAAACTCAAGTTCCACATTGGTTTGGTTGTTATATGGATTTAAAGTAAATATTTTCTTCTTAGCGTCAAATTTAATTTCCATCTTAGTTGTGAAAATAGGATGGACTATTTCTTTTTCTTCCTTTTGCCAAGTTAAAAGCCCATTTGACCAAATCATCTCTAAATCTTCACTGTTTTTTTCTAATTGTAAATATGTTTTCTGAAACTGACTATATAAATCATCTGCTCTCTCATCTATACATAACCAATAATCCTTATTTTCATCATAATTAAAAGTACATCCGCAAGTATTCTGGAGTTCCTTTTGCCAATATACTTTTTCATATTCATTTATATTTCTTATAGTTTTCTGATTCATATTCTTAATACTTAATAAATATGAAAATATTTTTTCTACTTTTTCATTAATATTCAAAACACTGCTACCTCCAACTTTTCAATTCAAAATTTATAAAATAACCTCATTGAATAATCAACAAACAAATAATGAAAAAGTCTTATTAAAACTTAATTGGTTTTAATAAGACTTTATGTTTATTTACAGGAGTCTCTCTCCACTATTCTATAAGGCAATACAAAGTGCTTTTCCTCAACCACTAAATTATTTATAGATTTTATAAGCATTCTCATACTTACAGACCCCATGTCATACATTGGTTGGGATACTGTAGTCAATTTAGGATAAAATGTAGAAGCTGAATAAATATCATCAAAACCCATAACATCTACATCGCCAGGAACTTTAATAGATTTATCTCTTAATGCATTTATTACTCCCATAGCAATCTCATCACTAGCGCAGAATACTGCGTCTACTTCGGCGCCTGTATCTAATATAGTATTAATCCCCAAATATCCATCTTTAGCCTTAACTCCACCAAGATAAATCAACTCTTTATCAAGCGTTATTCCCATTTCCTCAAGTCCCGTGCAATAACCTGTATATCTTTTAGATAATGCATTAACTTTTTCTATAGACGTCCCTACATATGCAATTTTTTTGTTGCCCTTATTTATCAAATATTTTACTGCATCTGAAGCTGCCATTACATTGTCAATAGTAACACTAGGGAATATACCCTCAGCATCTGTAGTTTCTACAAGAACCGTT
This sequence comes from Clostridium sp., assembly GCF_016650095.1. Classification (GTDB taxonomy): domain Bacteria; phylum Bacillota; class Clostridia; order Clostridiales; family Clostridiaceae; genus Clostridium_AD. Next base: position 14,042 of record NZ_JAENWL010000003.1, read on the forward strand.
GGCATTTCAAGTTCTTTTATTAAACTTATAACATTATTCTCTATGGAATTACTCATATATATAACTCCATCTATCATTTTTTCTTTAAGTATTCTTAAAGACTCCATTTCTTTCTCTACGTCTAAATCCGAATTACAAAGAATAATATTATAATTATAAATATTTGCTACATCCTCACAACCTCTAACAATTTCAGGATAAAATTGATTTGATATATCAGGTATAATTATTCCTATTGTGCTAGATTTTTGTGTTTTCAAACTTCTTGCAACTATATTGGGTCTATATGATAATTTTTTTATAGCATCTTTTACCTTTATCTTAGTGTCTTCATTTACCACATCAATATCATTTAAAACTCTAGATACTGTGGCAATAGAGACTCCCGCTTCTCGAGCGACATCTTTTATTGAAGCAGCCATATTTCTCAACTCCTACTATTTTCTTATCTTACCATTATACTGATAAAACCTTTTTATTTCAAGTTCTATTACAAACTGTTAACGAACTTTTAACTATTAGTATAATTATAGTATTGCCCATTTAAATAAATTAATAATACAAATTCATGATTATTACAAAAAAGAAAATATGTGACAAATATCACATATTTTCTAACGTTACTTTTAATTATAATCTTTCTACGATTAATTCTAAATCTTCACCATTTATCCTAACTGTATTGTACTCTCGTTCTAAATTGTATACAACTTCTACAGCTAAAGTATCCCGCTTGATTTGCTCTTCAAATTTCACAATTACATTTTGAAGCATTTCATTCCCAGAAACAAAGATTCTAATCTTATCCGCAACTTCAAACCCACTTTCTTTTCTCATGTTTTGAATTTTACTCAAGATTTCGCGTACGTTACCTTCTTCTTTGAGTTCGGAAGTTATGTTAGTAATTAATACTACTCCCATTTCACCTTCACCCGCAAACGCATACCCTTCAAGACCTTGCATTGTTACAAGTAATTTCTCACTATTTAATTCTATTTCTGTTCCAGCCACACTGATAGTAACTACTCCACCATTATTAATAGTTTGAGCAAGCTCCATTTGGTTCAAAGTAGCTATTGCTTTTCGAATACCAGGTATTAATTTACCATATGGTTTACCAAGCACTGGTAGATTTGGCTTTATTTCAAATTTAACGTATTTAGAAAGGTCAGCTCCTAGCTCTACTTCCTTAATATTAAGTTCTTCTTTCACTATATCTCCATAATATTCTGGAAGTGATTTAGCACTAACTAGCATTTTAGAAAGCGGTTGTCTATTCTTTATATTAGCAAAATTTCTAGCGCTTCTTCCTAGTTTAACCGTCTTATAAGCCAAATCCATCTCTTCTTCTAAAACATTATCCACTTGCTCTTCTCTATATTCTGGCCAAGCACATAAGTGAATGCTCTCTGGTGCGCTCTTATCAAAAGCAACTACTAAGTTTTGATATAACTCTTCTGTAATAAATGGTATAAAAGGAGCAGATATTTTAGCAAAAGTTGTGATAACTCTGTATAATGTCATATAAGCGCCTATCTTATCTTCTGTAAGTGACTCTACCCAGTATCTTGACCTATTGCGTCTTACATACCAGTTAGATAGTACATCAACAAAATCTTCAAGTTCAAGAGCTCCCTGAGTTATTCTATAGTTTTCTAAATGCTCATCTATATTCTTTACTAATGAGTTTAATTTTGACATCATCCATTTGTCCATAATATTTCCTGATTCGAAGTTTTCATATTTAGTTGGGTCAAAATTATCAATATCAGCATATAAAATGTAGAATGAATATACATTCCAAAGTGTTCCTATAAACTTTCTTTGTGCTTCAATAACAGCTTCCTCATAGAATCTTGAAGGTAACCATGGGGCACTAGCAGTATAGAAATACCATCTCAGTGCATCTGCACCTTGATTCTCAAGAACCGTAAATGGACTTAATACATTTCCTTTATGCTTAGACATCTTAAGTCCGTTTTTATCTAATACATGCCCAAGTACTATACAGTTTTCAAACGGATTTGTATCAAAAACCGTAGTAGATATTGCAAGTAATGTATAGAACCATCCTCTTGTTTGATCTACTGCCTCTGAAATAAATTGAGCTGGGAAGTTAGCTTCAAATAATTCTTTGTTTTCAAATGGATAGTGGTGTTGCGCAAATGGCATTGATCCTGAGTCAAACCAGCAGTCTATAACTTCTTCTACTCTAGTCATAGATTTGTTACATTTTGGACATTTTAAATGCACATTATCTATAAATGGTTTATGAAGCTCTATACCTTCTGGAACGTCTATTCCCTTTTCATTAAGTTCTTCTATACTTCCTATCATTTCACGATGACCACAGCTGCATTCCCAAATTGGAAGTGGAGTTCCCCAATATCTAGTTCTACTTATACTCCAATCTATAACGCCTTCAAGGAATTTACCCATTCTTCCCGTACGTACATTGTCTGGCATCCAATTAATCTTATTATTATTTTCTATTAGTTTGTCTCTTACCGAAGACATTCTTACAAACCAACTTTCTCTTGGGTAATATAAAAGTGGTGTATCACATCTCCAGCAGTGTGGATATGAATGTGTGAATTTCTCTGATTTATATAAAATATTATTTTCTTTTAGATATTCTAATATCTTAGCATCTGCATCTTTAACAAAAATACCCTTCCAAGGAGTAACACAGTCTATAAATTTACCTTCTACATCAACTAAGTTAATAAGTGGTAAATCATATTGTTTTCCAAGCAAGTTATCATCTTCACCATAAGCAGGGGCAATATGAACTATACCTGTACCATCTGACAGTGTTACAAAGTCTCCATGAACTATATAGAAAGCTTTTTCTTCTGGCGTATAGAACTTAAACATTTGCTCATATTCGAGGCCTAAAAGAGCTGCCCCTTTAAATTCGCTCACTACTTCATACTCTCCGTCTATTTTACTGAGTAGTTCTTTTGAAAGTATTAAATTCTCACCTTCATGGACTACTTCAACATAATCATATTTTTTATTCACTGCAAGTGCTACATTGCTTGGAAGCGTCCAAGGAGTCGTAGTCCAAACAAGAATGAATTTTTCTTCACCTTTTACTTTGTATTTTACGTAAGCAGAAGCCTCTTTTACATCCCTATATCCTTGAGCTACTTCATGAGATGATAGTGAAGTTCCACATCTTGGGCAATAAGGCATTACTTTGTGTCCCTTATATAATAGGTCCTTATCCCACATTTGCTTTAATGCCCACCAAACTGATTCAATATAATCATTATGATAAGTTACATATGGATTTTCCATATCTACCCAAAATCCTACTCTCTCAGACATCTCTTTCCACATATTAACATAGCTGAAGACACTATTCTTACATTCCGTTACAAACTTTTCCACTCCATATGCTTCTATTCCAGGTTTTCCAGTAATTCCAAGTTTCTTTTCTATTTCAAGCTCAACTGGTAGCCCATGTGTATCCCACCCTGCTTTCCTAGGAACATTGTATCCCTTCATTACTTTATATCTTGGGATTAAATCTTTCATAACTCTTGTTAAAACATGACCTATATGTGGTTTTCCATTAGCTGTTGGTGGACCATCATAAAAAGTAAAGGACTCTCCTCCCTCATTTAAATCAAAATTCTTTTGAATAATGTCTTTTTCTTTCCAAAGATTTAGTATATCTTTTTCTATATCCATAAAGTTTTTTGAAGAATCATTTTTCTTGTACATAATAAAACTCCTTTCTCTAGTTCATTTAATAATAGCTACTTAGACATATTGGAAAATGTCTAATAATTAAAATATTATATTTCAATATAAAAAAACCCCACCCTAAATAGGACGAAGTAAACTCGTTATACCACCTATATGACAAATATAATTTCAAATACTATCATACTTTGTTCTTTAACGCAGAGATACGGATTAGCTTACTAAATTTTCAGCTATCAGCTCCTAGGTGATTTTCTATAAACCATCACTATGGGGTTCCCAGCTATCCCCACTCTCTGTAAGTTACCTGCCTAAATACTCTTCCTAATCAACGCATTTTATTAGTCATAATTAATATAAATCAATATGAACCTCTAATCATTATATTATAATGATTTTTTATTGTCAATTTCTTTTTAAATTTTCTTATATTTCCTTATATTTACCATGAAGAAAACATATACATATTTGAAATTTAAAATTTATGCTACAAAGCAAACTTCTCGATATTGCGTGTATACTACATAAATAATATTATACAATACCAGCACTAAATGGTTGATTATTTAAATAACACATTTTAATAGATATCTGTGCTATAATGTTAGTTAAAAATGAAAATTGTAATAGTTCAAAATATAAATAAGCTTAGGAATCGTTTACACAATTGAATCTTCATTTTTACAAACTTGCAAAACAGCATGTTTATTTTGCATTTTATTATAATTTTTGATGTTTAGCATTGACAAACATTCACTTTTGTAATAAACTCAATTTATTTATATCATTCATTTAGTTGTATATCAGAAAAAAATCTTCCTACTTCTATATTAAGAAGGAGAATTACTACAGCTAAATTATATATTTCACTGAGAATATTATTTTATTTCTAAAAACGTTAATCAAGTCACTTAGTGACTTTTAAGCAATTAAAATATATATTTTAAAGGAGGAGTTTTATTTTGAAAAATTTAATTTATGCAATAGGCAAAGAAAAACATTCCGAAAAAGATATTAAAGAAATTCTACAAGGCCACCCTGAGGTGAAATTCGTTTCTCTAGTCGGTATTGACTTATCTGGAAATGACACTGATGAACGAATTCCAATTAAAGTATTTTTAGACGATATTAAAGGTTTCGCGAATGGTGTTATTCAAACTGACGGTTCATCTGTAGTATTGCCAGGAATCGCAACTCTAAACAATGCTAAATTAGACATGTTAGCAGATGCTGACTGTAATTGGTTCGTCGACTATAATTTTGAGAACATTGACCCTGAAACAGAGTTACCTGTGGGTACATTAAAAATCCCATGTGTATTATTACATGATAATATTCCAGTAGATTCAAGATCTATATTAAAAAAATCCGTTGAAAGCTTTAAAACAACTATTCTTGATTTATTTAAAGAAAATCCATCTTCTTTAAATTCTTTCGATTTCGAATATAAAGATATTGATAAGCTAATACTTACTTCCGCTACCGAGTTAGAGTTTTGGGTAAAAACACCTAATGATAAGGCTGATATTGAAGAACTATCTACTTCTCAGGTACTAAAAGAACAATATTGGAGTAAAACTAAAGGAAATGTTCGAACTGCTCTAGAGCAAACACTTCTATTAATGCAAGAGTATGGTTTTGAACCTGAAATGGGCCATAAAGAAGTTGGTGGTGTAAAAGCTCAAATAGGGGAAGCTGGTTCTTTAACTCATATAATGGAGCAACTTGAAATAGATTGGAAATTTTCAGATGCTGTTCAATGTGCGGATAATGAGATGTTTATTAGAAATCTAGTAAAAGAAACCTTTAGACGTAACGGTTTAGATGTTAACTTTTTAGCAAAACCAGTACACGATGTGGCTGGAAGTGGTGAACATACCCATATTGGAATTACTGTAAAATTAAAAGATGGCAAAAGAGTTAACTTATTCAATTCAAATAAAAAACATTTTTTAAGTACTTTAGGTTATGCTTCTATAATGGGAATACTTAAAAATTATGAAGTAATAAATCCATTTGTTTCTTCAACGAATGATTCTTTAAGAAGATTAAAAGTTGGTTTTGAGGCTCCTATTTGCATAGTAACTTCACTTGGTCACAGTGTAGATGTTCCATCTAGAAATAGATCTATACTACTCGCATTAATAAGAGACCTAGGTAATCCTCTTGCTACAAGGTTTGAACTTAGAGCTCCATGTCCACATACAAATACCTATTTAGCTTTATCTACTTTATTTCTAGGGATGCTTGATGGAATTGTATATTCAATTAAAAACAATAAATCTGAAGATGACCTTTTGAAAGAATTATCTAAAGCGCCAGGAGACGACAGTGCTTATTTAGAAAAGGATAGAGCTTATAGAAGTGAAGAAGATGTATTTGAATTTTATACAGAAGAGCAGCGCGCATCATATTTTGGGAAAGCACCTAAAACTGTTTATGAAAATATCTGTGCATTAGATGCAAATCCTAAAAAACTTGAAGTTCTTAAATCTTTCGATGTATTTACTACTAGCACAATAAATAGCTTTAAAATGGCAATAACCTCTAGATGGGTTACTGAAATAAATAATAGATTATTAAATAATTATGCAGATGAAATTCGAAAATCTAAAATGATTCATACTCCTGAAAAAGCTTTGGATTTAGATTTAGCGAATTGGCAAAAAATTAATGATTTAAGACATTTCCTTATGAAAGACACTTATTCTAAGACCAGCCTATTTACTAAAATAAAAGAGGCTTCCAAATTAGAAAACTATGAAGAGCTTTCCGAATTGCAAATACAATTAGATTTACAAATGGAAGATCTTAGACTTTATTATAGCAACTATAAAAAGAATTTATTAGATATCTAAATCATAAAAAAACACCACAATTGTATTTTTACAATTGTGGTGTTTTTTTATGATTTCAAGAAAATTATTAATATACTATTTTAGTTATTCCTAAACTCTTAAGAATACCTGTTGCAATTGCCTTAGCTACTTTATCTTGGTAAGCTACAGTATTTAATAGCTGTCCTTCTTCTGGATTGGACAGAAATGAGGTTTCCACCAATATAGCCGTAGCATCAGTATTATTTAAAACATAAAATCCCGCAGTTTTAATTCCCCTGTCTGTTCTTCCAGTTGCTTTAATTAATTCAGTTTGAACAGCTTGCGCGAGCTTTGCCCCAGCTGCATTTCCACTACAATAGAAAGTCTCAATACCATGAGCTTGAGGAACCGCAGCATTTGCGTGAATACTTACAAAATAATCTGGTTTAGCATTATTTGAAACATCACACTTTGCTTGAAGACTTTGGGTCTCATCAATTGTTCTTGTATATATAGTTTCTACTCCATTCTTAGTTAATATAGCTCCTACTTTTTTAGAAATTGTTAAAACTAAATTCTTTTCTGTCCTCTCATTAAGTCCAACCGCTCCTACTGCTCCTGAATCAGTGCCTCCATGCCCCGGATCTAGAACTACTTTGTAGGTTTTTTCAGTAACATTAATTATAACTCTAACATTCCCATCATAATTTGTTATAACTCCTTCATAGGCATGAATTCCTAACTCATTTATAGAAATAGAATCTTCATCCCATTTTACTGCAACCTCTCTTACTCTGTCATTACTCATAGTAGCTTGCATTGTTTTAGGAAAAGTATATGTGCTACCAGCTTGTAAATTAACCGTTATATCTTGGACTGAAGATATTTCAAAAATAGAGTCATAAGTGGTATCTGTGTTAGTAAATCCAGCATAGCTCATTATCCCATTAGCTATAGCCTTTGCAGCATTTTCTTGATACTCTGGCTTACTTAGTAATACCTCTTCTATTGGATTACTTAGAAACCCTAATTCCAAAACTATTCCGGGACAGCTTGTCTTCTTTAATATCTCAAAATTCGCTGTTTCCATTGCTACTTTTATTCCCCTGTCAGCTGACTCTGTTGCTTTTATTAGTTCACCTTGTACAGAACTAGCTAGCAACTTATTATTACCCCCATCAGCTAAGTAATATGTTTCAATACCACTCGCTTCGGTATTTGAAGCACTATTAGTATTTATACTTAAAAATACATCGGCCTTTGCGTTCTTAGCTATTGCAGCTTTTGCATCATCCTCATTAAGCTTGTCCCAAGATACTGAATCGCTATTTCTAGTATATACTACATTGAATCCTCTTGTTTTTAGTATAGTGCCTAGTTTTAATGCTGTACTTAAATTTATATCCTTAGCCTTTTCACCATTTTTGCCAGTGTTTAATGTGTAGTACTGAGCTGGGTCAATGCATATAGTCATTTCACTTGGCTTTGTAGGTATCTTAGCTTTAGTATTAAAATCCATTCTAACTTCTTTAGGAAGAGGATTTCCATCATCAGACTTAACCTTATCCGTCACTACCAAAGTGTATGTCTTATTAGCTTCATAATTTTTTACAGGACTTACTATTACATTTTTATTGTTGCTACCTAAACTAACATTAATATCTACGTAATTATTATTTTCTCCGACCACCTTAATATTTGCGGTATTCACAGTAGCATAACTCAAAGATTTATTAAAACTAACTGTCCAAGGCTTACTAACTGCCACATCTTTTTTAATACCCAAGTCTGTATATGTACTAGCCTTAACCATTATTTGCATAGGTACACTCATTGCAAAAGTTAAAATCATAATTATAAGTGCTTTAAAGACATTTTTCATATAACCCCTCCTAAATCGTCATAGTTTTAATTTTAAATTATTTATATAATTATTCATATCATCATTTAGATAATTTTAAGTATGTATGTAAATTATGGAATTAATTATGAGTCAATTATACTATACTTTTCTTCTTATCACTATAATTTATAAATATTTTTTTAATATTTTGTAAAAATGCATTAAAATTCAGTATATTTAGTTTTATAATGGTGTATTATTACAATAAATGTTTCATTATAAAATAATAAACAACCCTATAAAATATTATCTCACTATACACTACGTTCCATTTAACTATTGGTTTCAATTTATATAAAAAATAAAAAAATTTTTAAATAAAAGGAGAATATACATGGAAATAACTTGGCTAGGTCATTCATGCTTTCTTTTGGAAAATTCAAACGGTAGGAAGCTTTTAACAGATCCATTTGACAGTACTTTAGGATATGAACGTTATAAAGGTAGCCTTGATGTTGTAACTATAAGTCATCAACATTTTGATCATAATTATACTAAAGGCCTATCAGGTAATTATAAAATTATAGATAAAATTAGCGATTTCTATGAATGTGATATACCTATAAAAGGCATCCCTTCATATCACGACAAAGATAAAGGTGCAAAACGAGGTGATAACATAATATTCACTTTTAGAATGGATGGATATACCCTATGTCATTTAGGAGATTTAGGTCATACCCTTTCAAACGAAGAGATTGAAGCTATTGGAAGTGTAGATATATTGTTTACACCTGTAGGTGGTAATTATACCATTGATGGCAAGGAAGCTTCAGACGTCACTAAAAAGATAAACCCCAAAATAGTTATCCCAATGCACTATAAAACTCCATTAGTATCCTTTCCCATAGATGGTGTAGAAAAGTTTCTTATGTATATGAAGAACGCCTCAAAAATAGACAGTAATACCTTTATAATTAATGGTGAAATAAAGGAATCAATGTCTGTTAAAATATTAAATTATATTTAAATAGAACAAAGTCATATATTGATAGAAATGCTAAGTTCATTCAAAATAGCATTCTCTAGCAATTTCTAACTTGGCACCAAGTAATTTATAAAACTTGTATACATCTCTCTTAGATAATATGCCGAGTCTAAGAAGGTTTAAAGTTACTGGAGTAATATTACCTCTCCCACTTGTTCCCGCCTCTCCAGATGCATTAGAACAAATATAAGTACAGCATCCCATGTTTGCCGGAGTAATCCCCTGATAAGTTTTACTTGTCTCAATATCCTTTTGTTTTTTATCATTATCGCCTTTTAACATTATATTCTATCCTGTGCACTAAGTTTTGATAAAGCAAATTCAAATAAATCAGTATAATAAAAACATTAAAAGCCAAACTATATTTGCAGCTTAACACTATTATAAATAATTAAGTTTTGTAGGTAGCTTTAGTTTTATAAAATCATCTATAATTTAAGTTATGTCATAACAACATAAAATAAATTAGATTTTAGTTCTAATTTCAGTAAAGAAATAAAATAAATACATTATATTTATTTTATTTTAAAAAAACTATTTAAAAATCTACTAAAGTGTAGTATTATAATAGTTATGTTGCAAATGTTACAAATTTTTTTATTCAGGAGGAAAGTTATATGAAAACAGGTACAGTTAAATGGTTTAATTCAGAAAAAGGGTTTGGATTCTTATCCGTAGAAGGAGAAGAGGATGTATTCGTACATTTCTCAGCTATTCAAGGAGATGGATATAAATCATTAGAAGAAGGACAACAAGTTCAATTTGAAATAACTACTGGCGCTAGAGGCCCTCAAGCTTCAAACGTTACTAGAGTATAATTCAAAATCTAAGGTAATCTATAATATAAGTTAGTTATAGAAGAACCACCTATCACAATGTGATAGGTGGTTCTTACTTTAGTTAGGGGCATGAAAATAAATAGTTCTGTCATCACTACTTCATGCTATCCATAAAAAACATTATCACTTTCGTGAATATAATAGTGTTCTTTGCTAAAACTATAAAAAATATAGTTTATATCATGAAAGGATGTTTTTATAATGTTTGGAAAAATAATAGATATGAGTAATACAGATGCTTTTATAAATTTTTTAGATGGAACTAGTATAAACGTAAGCCTTGCTCGTTTACCTAAAAATTCAAAAATAGGAGATTCTATTGATTTGAATATTGCTACTCCTACTAGTATGATTAATGATTCCATGATAAATTTTCTTTGATTAAATTCTAATAATAAAAAGTTGTATTTGTTTTACAAGTACAACTTTTTATTATTTTAGAAATTCCACAATTAAACGACTTTAAAAATTATTAGGTTTTTTATCCTCAAAAGTTTCAATATTCCATCCTTTATCATATTTAGCTACTACGTAATATACCTTTTCTTTCTCAATAAGCGAAGTCTTAATAGTTACTGAGGATTTATATATAGTAGCTTTATATCCTTCTGTTTTAACCTTTATTAACACATCATAAGCTGCATTTTTATCTTTTAGCAAAACTATGTTAAATTTATTTAGCAACTTACTTTTAAAGGGTTCTAAATCAGTTGATAGTATAAATTTAGCTGCTGCATTATCTTCACTTAAATCAAGAAATATTTTCTTACTTTTAACATCACCCTTTATATAATTATCTAACACCTTTAAAATTGAATCGTAATATACAGTGTTAAAATCTATAGGTTTTCTAATATTCCAAAAGTTTTGTATGATATCATTGTCAATTCTTTTAGATACAATATAGCTTTTATCTGCACTATATAGATTGGCTCCATCTTTATCATCAAGGCCCGCTATATAATTGAATTTGTAAACTTTATCTACACCCTCATACATTTCAAATATATAATCAGACTCTAGCGTTGATTTTACAGTAACTTCTTTAGCTGATGATAAAATTTCATATAAATCTTTTATGGCTATTTCATCAGTAACCACAAATCTAAAGCTTTTATCTCTAGTACTTTGTATTATTATCTTTTTAATTCTACCCTGCTTAATATACTCAAAATCGTTATTCTTTAATCCAAGCTTTACTTTGATTTGATCAAAGCTTTTACATCCTGTAAATATAAATGCAGCAATAATGATAAAAGAAAATATAATGTACTTGTTTTTACTTTTGTGCATTTGTTATCCTCCTAGCTACTCTTATGCATACTTCCGCCTATAAGTCTTATTTCAGCCGTCTACCGCAATAAAATACTAAGAGAAGCATTATGCTCCTCTTAGTTAAATTATAATACTTTAAAAAGTTTTAAGCAAATTAAATTGCTTTAACTAAATTAAATAAATTAAATCATTTAAGACAATTTTAGTTGATTTTTAAAGTTCCAACTACGCTTTCAAAAATAGCTCCATAAGCTTCTTTGAAATTAACATTTCTTGTGAAAAATGAAAATCTATAAAACTCTTTCCCACCATCAATAAAATATTCATAAGCCTTGTACCAATTATTATCAGTTACATTAATTAAGTATTGCACTAAGTATGCTTTTCTATCATTAATAATAATATCATCTATTTTATAATTTTTAATTATGTTTTGCTCCTGTGATATTTCTTTGCTACTATCGAGAAATACTTTTAGATTCTGCTTATTTTTCCACACTTCTACAAATCCATGAATAACTGCATCAGATGATTGAAAATCATTATGATACATAATCTCATCGCCAGGGAATTTTTTTTCTTTAGTTGTCCATCCCACCGGCAGTTTATAACTCACTTCCCCATTTAAAGCCCCATAATCATTAATCAAGTTAATATTATTCTCTAAAAGAATGGTAGTTTTTAACTTGTCATCAAATTGTTTTGATATCCCCAAAAGTGTAATCATAAGCCCGAGGATTATCACTATAATTCCTACTTTTTTTCTATTTATAAATATAACCTTCAACGTACCCCTCCACAAATTAATATTAGTATACTATATGATACATATTAATATAATATTAAAAAATTAAATGTGCGACTAAATTATATAGTCACACATCTAATTTTTTTAAATATTATTTTTTTAAAGGGACAACAATTGTAGATTTTTTGAAATCATAAAACATCAGCCAATGTCCCATCTCGTCATTTTTACTATCCGAGATCCAAGTTACAAAACCAGTTTTACCCCCATAAGGCTGATGAACTTTAGCTCTGCTCCCAGGTATTCCATAAACAATATATTTCATTTCCCCATTTGAATCACATTTATATCCTAGCATAAAGGATTTATAGTTTCTAATATATGGATAGTAACAAATCATAGGATAATATGCTATTGTATATTTATTATAGTCGCTCAAATCGTACATATTTTCTAAGTTGTTAACTGGTACCTTATACCACTTACACCATTTAATCTCTTTAGAAAAATCAGTTATTTCTTCAAAATCTTGCGCTACCGACTTGAAAAAATCTCCCATAGCACCTTTTGGATATGCTTGTTTATCGTGTTTTTTATTCTTATCTCTATTAATATCAGGCCCATCTGCAACATCTTTAACTTCAGTGTCTTGTTCCAATTCATCTGAGATTTCAACATTTCCAGTTGTACCTCTTAGTTTAGTATCTGCTTTTCTATAGGCTTCTGCTTCTTTGTCTTCATTCTTTTGCACTTCTTTATCTTCATGCACTCTATCTTCTTTTTCTTCAGTTTTTAATTTAATCAATTCAATACTTTGCTCATATTCATCAAATTCATTAGTTATCTCATCTGTTCGGGTCTCTTTGTTTTCCTTATTACACTCTGCTATTTTATAATTTTTCCATTCATTGGGTTTGTCTGTTGTTGAAAATCCGCTCATTATTGAAATCACATTAGCATCTAAAAATTTTACAATTGCGGCCCCAATAATTTTATCAGCAGAAATACCCGTATCTGCTATATTGCCTATTTCATATTCATGACAAACCTCTACCCTACCAGAATCGTCTATGTTCACTTTACCAAGTTTAATGATTTTATTTACATCTTTCTTACCACATATTAAAATCATGTAATAAGGTTGTTTTTCTTTCCTTAGGTTTTGCACGTAGTATGAAATTTTACATTTATTACTTTTCATTTCTAGCTTTGCATATCCAGAAGGAATTTTATCAGAATTTAAAGAATAGCCTTTTTCGTCTTCTTGTAATATAATAAAGTACCTACTATAACTTTTTTTAGGTGTCACCTTCTTTTACCTCCATATAAAACTTATTCATTATACTATATGAAGTATATTATAAAAAATGAACAACATTTTGATATTTATTTTACAAGTCCTATTTCATCTGAAAGATTAGCAAACTCTTGAAGTGATAAAGTTTCGCCTCTTCTGTTGGGATCTATGTTTGCTCTTTCAAAACATTTCTGTAATTCTTCTTTGGAAATCCCTATATCTTTAACCCCATTCCATAAAGTTTTTCTTCTCTTATTAAAAGACTGCCTTACAATAGAAAAGAATAACGCTTCATCTTTCACCTTAACTTTAGGTTCCTTTAATTTATCCAATCTAATAACAATAGATTCTACCTTGGGTTGTGGCAAGAATGCTGATGCTGGCACAAGCCTTAATATTTCTGTATCACAGTAATATTGAACCAATATTGAAAATGCTCCATAAGCCTTGCAATCCGGCTTAGAATCGATCCTGACTCCAACTTCCTTTTGTATCATTATAGTTAAAGATTTAAAATTATAGCCCTTAGTAAGTAAGTTAACAATTATTGGAGTAGTTAGATAATATGGTAAATTAGCGACTAATTTTACAGATTTCTCATCTCCAATTAACTCATTGAAATCTACTTTTAGAGCATCCTTATGAATAAGTTCAAAATTATCAAACTCTTTAAGCTCCTCCTCTAAAATAGGGAAAAGTTTTTCATCCAATTCTATAGCACAAACTTTTTTAGCTCTCTGTAAGAGTGCTCTAGTTAACGTTCCAAAACCAGGTCCTATTTCAATAATAAAATCTTCTTCATTAACATCTGCTCCATCTACAACGTCGCCAAGCACAGAGTCATCTATCAAAAAATTCTGGCCGAGTCCTTTCTTAAACCTAAACTCATATTTCTTTGCAACTTCACTAATGGTCAAATTCCCCATAATTCATCTCCTTATCTATTTTTTTCAAAGCATCTATAAATTCTTCTTTTATAATCCCATAGTTATTAAGTCTAGTTATAAATTGTGATGAATTACCGTATCCTATACCTAACTCATTTCCCAGCGCATGTCTTCTTTCCTTTGCTCGACTATCAGCTGTTAATTTAAAAAATATCATATCTTGAACATCAAACACTTGTCTTTTCTCTTGAACTTCAAATTTCGCAGTATGGAGCGCTCTTAATATAGTTTCAGGTGATGCATTTTCAACACCTATATCTCCATCTTTAGTACCTTCCTTTTTAGATATGTATGCATGTTTTACATTAGCTACTCTTTTAGAAATTATTTTTCTTATTTTTTCTCCAGCAAAGTCTGGATCCATGAAGATTATTACACCTTTTCGTTTTTGAGCTTCTCTTATTTTATTAATTATCTTTTCGTTAATACCAAAACCACCTACAGAAATCAGTTCAGCTTCTACCGCTCTTTTAACTGCTGTAATATCATCTCGTCCTTCAACTACTATTACTTCTTTAATCATATTATCCTCCACACTATACTAAACTAAGGCCTCCCCCTATGGTTATATAATCATAGAAAAACGCTATCCCTTAATATTTCTTTTTATTACTGTAACTATAATACCATTTTACTTATTAATAGTGAACCATAAAACAAAAAAAAGGAGCTTATGCTCCTATTTTAAAATATAAATATCTACTTTTCGCGATCCCCAATCCCACATTTCATCACTGGAACTGAAATACAAATCTATATGATCACCTTTTATAGCTCCACCTATATCTTCTGCAATTGCATATCCATATCCATCTACCCAGACCTTCGTTCCTAGCGGAATAACTCTAGGATCCACAGCTATAGTACTATAGCCATCAGCATTTCGTTTTGCCCTTACGCCAGTAGAAGTTATACCAAAATATGGATCGCCCGGGCTTTTACCAGTACAATTAAAATCAGCAGTATATGCTGTTGCCCTAACATTCATCTTTTCAGTATAACTAATATCGCCTCCACGTGACGGTGAATATACCCCAACGGTGCCTAATGCAATTATTTCTTTAACCGGCTGTGATTCAAATTTTTCACTGACTAAATTTCTAGATATTTCTTTGCCATTTTCATAGACAACAGTTGAAGTAATAGCCTTCTGCCCTGCTTTGCCCTTTTGGATGACTTTTTTCACACCTTCATTTAGTTCATCACTGTTTTTAAATTCAGTTACATAATTAATCGTTTTAATTTCCTTTAGGGTCTCAGTATTTACTCTTGTTATTTTTACTTGTAACCCTGATTTTAACAATTCACTTTTTAATGGTGTAATCTTGTCTTCCTTACTCAATACAATTTTTTCAGCTTCTAGCATATCCTCTACTGTATTTTCAGCAGTTTGAATATTTAATTCTTTCCCATCAACTAATACTTTAACCTCCACAGCTTTTTTTATATATATTTTGTCTCCGTCTTTTACTTTACTGTCTAAACTTACTGTTATTTGATCTTTTGCCCCTAGTGCTATATTATTATTTTTTAGTATTTGAGTAACATTACTTTTTAAAGTTATAACTTCTATAGATTTACCGTCAACGATAACAGATATAACTTTTTTCATATTAAATAAAGTCACTGTAATGCATGTCAATAATAACATTACTACAAAAACAGTTTTGGGCCCATTTGAAAAATAGTTCTTCAAATTATCTTTCGCATTTTTCATTATAAAATTCCCTCCCTTTGTAAAGAGTACTTTGACATTGTACTTTAAAGTATTAAATATGTCAAATTTCGAACCTATTACACTTGGTTTTGACTGTTAATGCATCTTTGTGCATACAATTATAATATTAAATTATAATTCTAAAATAAATTAGTTAACCCAGCCTTAAGGGTAATTTAGTAAAAATATTCTTTACCATTTAAATTATATGTTTAACG
>NZ_JAENWL010000415.1 GCF_016650095.1 Clostridium sp.
ATATAATTTAAGCAAATATAAGCTAATTTGTAGTTTCCCCTTAACATAATCTACATCCTTAAGAAGCTCTTCAACTACTCCTGCATACTTAATACTAATTTCTATTTTACCCTTTTGGAAATAACCTTCTGTTATTCTTATCAATGCATCCACTTGATATTTTTTATCTTCTAAACGTACAGCAATATCATAGGCACTTTTAAAATATTTAAGACTCTCATCTATATCCCCATTTTTCACCTGTAGATCTCCAAGTTCTATTTGTAATTCAAATTCATTTTTCATTTATTCACGCCCTTAGCACATTATTATAGAAGATTCTACTATATATCTGAGAATTCAACTTTTACCCTTTCTAGCCTACTATCCTCATATTGTGAGTAGAGCTTAGTCTGTGCTTCTTCATTTATTGTTACTATTGGTAATTCAACAATAAATTCAGAACCCATGCCATATTCGCTCTTAACAGTTATAGTACCGTCATGCATTTCTACAAGCGCTTTTACTAGTGACAGTCCTATGCCACTTCCCTCTCTATTTCTAGTAAAAGATTTATCTACCTGCCTAAACCTTTGAAAAATCAGTTCTAGCTTATCTTCCTGTATACCTATCCCATCGTCTTTAATTGAAATATACACTGAATTATCCCTAATCCCTACTTCTACTGCAACATTCCCATTTTCATCAGTAAATTTAAGCGCATTTGATAAAAGATTTAATAGTATTCGCTCTATTTTATCTGCGTCGATTGCCATAACTTGCTCTTCAATTTTCTTTTTAAATATTATATTAACTGCTTTTACTTTTGCATATAAATTTATAGACTGAATAATACCTTCTATAATTTCAACAATATCATGATTATGAAGTTCAACATAAAAATAGCTAGAATCTATCTTCGTTAAATCAATAATATTATTTATGAGTCTCAATAATCTAAGTGCATTTTGTTTCATAATTTTGAGGTATTTATCAAGCTTTAAGTGTGGATCTACTATGGTTCCATTTGAAACATACAATTCTAATAGTTGTATGGCCCCCATAAGTATATTCAAGGGTGTTTTAAATTCGTGGGATATATTCGCAAAAAAATCCGTCTTAAGCTTATCATATTCATGCTTATCTTCTTTCTCTTCAAATATCCTAACTATGTTTTCAAGTTCAATATTTTTATCAGTTAACTCCGATTCCCTATCTACAGTATTATTTTTTGTAAGTCCCCGCACTCCAAATATTCTCTTAGTTAATAAAAATACTAATATTGCTGTTATTATTCCCATAATCAATAAAAATGCTGATATGTTTCTAGTGAATATATAAACCTCGGAATAGCTAAAGCTCGCTTGATTACTTGTAACATTTAGCATGCCCTTCATACTAATGTTTTCATATACAACAATAACCCCCGATGAAATTAGGCATAAAACTATCGTTAATGCCAGTATGTAATTAGCGTGCATTTTTCTCATATTAAACCTCTCTTATCTTAAAGAATATATATATCTTATTTATTCGACACTATATATTTAAATCCTCTACATTTTTCGGTTTAAAATAAGAGTTAAATAATACTTTACCTGTCGTAGTAAAAGAATTATTTACACAATATGTTTGCAATCCTAGCAAAAACAAATCAAATGCTCAAGTTGAAAAACCTTTCTAACTTCAAAAAAAGATTATGGCCTATTAGTGGCTATCGGTGCTTTATAAAAAAAAGCATATCTCTCCTTTTGATACAAGAAAATATTTTCAACATTCATATTTCGGCTTTTTACTTATAACTCTATTAATCTTCTCACAACATACCAACATAATTAAAATACAGCATAATAAAAAGTATGGTAAAATCGCAATACTCGTTTTAGAAGCAATAAAGCCTAAAATAGGTGGCATAAACATATTTCCAATATATGCAAACGCCATTTGTAATCCCATAATAGATTGTGATAATGCCTTGCCAAAACGGTTCGGTGTTTCATGTATCATGCAAGGGAAAATTGGCGCACATCCAAGCCCCACAAGAATTAACCCAATCATTGAAAAATAAGTAGGTAAAGGTAATAATAATGAAATCGCTCCTATAATACAAATAACTTGCCCTAATCTAATCAGTATCACATTATTAAATTTCATTGTAAGAAAGCCGGATAGTAACCGTCCTACTGTAATACCTGCATAAAATAGAGAAATCCATCTTGCGGCTTCCCCTGCAGATAACCCTTTACAATTCACTAAATAACTGCTTCCCCATAGTCCTGTTGTAGTTTCTGTTGCACAGTAAAATATAAAAGAAACCAATGCCAATTTCACACCAGGTATTCTTAAAACATTAGTATTCTTAGTATTTATTTCTTTATCATCAATCTGATTACACTTTTTTTCTATTTTATTCCATAATGGAAGCGTTATAAACAATACAAATACCAGGCAAAACTGGATCATTGAAATTGTAAAATATCCTTTTTCCCATCCATTATTCTTTGATATATATAAAGACATAATAACTGGCCCTAAAGTTGCACCAATTCCCCAAAAACAATGAAGCCAACTCATATGCTTAGCCTTATAATGTATTGCGACAAAATTATTTAGACCTGCATCTACTGAGCCGCCACCAAGTCCGAGTGGAATAGCCATTATGCATAACCAAATAAAGGAATGCAAAACTGAGAAGCCAAGTAAAGCCAACGCCGTCATGGTTACACTAACAAATGTAACTTTTCCCGTGCCAAAGTGCTTGATAAGTCTACCACTAAGTAAACTTGAAATAATTGCTCCACAAGATATAATCATGAATATCACTCCGGCACTCGGAAATG
>NZ_JAENWL010000354.1 GCF_016650095.1 Clostridium sp.
TAAATTTTATTATTTTATTCAAATCTTCATACATCTATCTTCTATTTATATAATAAGGGTATACCATGGCACTCAAATGGCAAATATGTTAACAAATTATGAACGAAAAGCAGTACTATTTAGCATTCTTAACAAAAAAAACAGAAATTTAACACAGCTTTTGCTTATATTCATAGTATAATTAACTTGTACAATTTATTAGGATGTAGATAACGATTGATAATAATTATCTAGAGACATATAAGGAGGTTTTTATATGCTTAATGGCGCTAAGATTAGAGAATTAAGACTTAACAAATCTTTAACAAGCAGAGATATATCAACTTTATCCCAGAATTTGAATGTGCATGTATCCCAGACTTATTTGGAAGAACTAGAACGAGGAAGTAAAAAAAACCCATCATTTAATATAATTGAAACAATTGCAACTATTTTATGTGTTAATATAGACGAACTTAGAATAAATTAAAATAACTTAAAAAAGCCAATTAGCTGTATTTAGTTAATTGGCTTTTTTAAGTTATTCATGATAAGTTTTATCTAACTATTCCAAACCTCTTTATATATCTAAGGAGATTTTTTATGAAATTCATCACTCTAAAGTATGAATTGTTTTTTCGTAAAAGTTTAAAATAAGGCAATAAAACAAGAAAATATTGCCTAATATTTCCAAGGAAATAAATTGAATATTCTTTCATCATATATCTAAACTTATCTTCAATATAAATATAAGTTTATGCAGTTCCTCTAATAATAAGTTCTGTTTCAAAATAAACTTGTTTCTCTGAAGGCAGTTCTCCTTTTATCACATCTATTAAAATACTGCAAGCTTTTTTACCCATTATATAAATAGGTTGCGATATTGTTGTAAGTTCTGGTTCTATAACCTCTGATATATGAATATTATCAAAGCCAATAACTGATATATCTCGTGGAATTTTATATCCATTTCTGAGTAAAATTTTCATTCCTCCAAGAGCCATCATATCATTACTATAAAAAATGGCATCTAAATTTTGAAAACAATTTATTATTTTTGTCGTAGCTATTTTACCACCTTCAACATTAAAGTCTCCTTCAAATATATACTTCTCTTCATATATTCGATAATTCTTCATCGCATCAATATAACCTTCCAATCTTTGATTAGATACTTCTAAATTTTCTGTTCCTTTTACAAAAACTATTTTCCGTTTTCCATTTTCATATAAATATTTAATGCCATCTTTTATACCCTGCTTATTTAAGCAAAATACTCCATAATAATCTTTATATGATTCAATATATCTATCAACCAATACAAAAGGAACATTATTATTTTTTAGTAGGGTTATACTTTCATTACTTTTACCTCCAGACATAAAAATAACACCATCTATAAGTTTACTTATTAGAAGTCCAATATATTTTTCTTCTTTGTCAATGTCATTATCAGTGTTACATATTATTAAATTATATTCTAATCTCTCTGCCTCATCCTCAATAGCTCTTGCCATTTCTGAAAAGAATGGATTTGTGATATCAGGGAGTATAATTCCTATAGTACCTGATTTTTTGGTGCTAAGACTTCTAGCAATGGAATTGGGAATATAAGACATTCCCTCGGAAATTTTTAATATCTTTTTTCTGGTTGAGTCACTTATGCTAGTATCCTTTTTATTAAGAACCATTGAAACTGTGGCCTTAGAAACTCCAGCCATTTCTGCTATATCCTTCATTGTAACATTATTCATAATTGTCCTCCGATTTTCAGTAATTATTAATTGTGATTTTCCCCGTAAATGTCTATTACCTCTTGCATCGTTGGAATTGACGGTTGTGCTCCAGATCTTTGAACTACTATTGAAGAAACTCTATTACCAAAAGCTATAGCTTTTTTAAGATTTTCGTAGTTCAATTCTTTACTACTTAATTTACTTGCTACTGCTCCAATAAAACTATCTCCTGCAGCAGTTGTGTCTATAGCATTAACCTTTATTGCTGGAATCAATTCTGATTTTTCTTTAGTTATTAATGCTGCACCCTTTGAACCTAGAGTTATTATTACATAACTCACGCCCATTTTTATGAAATTATCAGCTGCTTTCTTAGCACTTTCTAAATCTTCAACTAAAATTCCTGTAATATCATAAGCTTCTGTTTCATTTGGAATTATTATATCTGTACATTTTAATAAATTTTCATCTACTTTTTTTGCAGGAGCTGGATTAAGTATTGTTATAATTCCATGTGATTTTGCATAAGTAAAAGCCTCAAAGGTCATTTCACCTGGTGTTTCAAATTGTGCGATTATTACATCGCAATCTTTTACTCGTGGATAGCTTTGCTTTATCTCATCTAAATTAATACTCATATTAGCACCAGCTACAACAACTATAGAATTATTACCTTCAGAGTTAACATTAATTATAGCTGTTCCAGTAGTTTCTCTACTATCTTTAAAAACACAGTCTGTATTTATGCCTTCCCTCGAAAGATTACTAACCAAGGAATCACCATCGCTGTCTAAGCCAACCTTCCCTATCATATATACTTCGCAGCCCATGCGCCTAGAAGCAACTGCTTGGTTAGCCCCTTTTCCTCCAGGAATATTAGTTAAGCTTTTAGCAAAAATGGTTTCACCTATCTTAGCCATTTTTTCTACTTTTAATACTATATCCATATTTAAACTTCCAAGTACGCAAATTTTATTCATATTATAAATCACCTCTTATTTACTTAACCGATTAAGTGAACCGGTTAAATTAACTTTATACGTTTAAATGTCTTTTGTCAATAAATAATTCTAGAAATTTGTAATATATTGAGTGGAGTATAAGTTATAATAAAACTATAATTCATATACTAAGGAGCTGACACATGATTATAAAGTTAAATGATAAATCAAATAAAGCATTAAAAAAATTAATGCAATCTAAAGAGAATGGAGTTATAAGATTAGAAGTTTTAGCATTTGGTTGAGGGTCGCCCGCACTAGGGCTTGTTTTGGATAAACAAAGAACTGATGATTTTTTTATAAACGTTGAAGGCATTTCATTTGTCATAGAGGAAAAAGTTAAAATTTATTTTGAGAATACTGAAATAATATATAATCCTGAAGTATTTAATGGAGGATTTTATGTTCATAGATATCGCACATCTACTATTTAACATTAGATATAAAGTAAGACCAACTCTTTGTTGGTCTTACTTTATTGTCCCTTATATAAAAACGCCAGATTAGAAGCACTTATAATGCATATTTATAATTTGTTGACTTTCAAAATAATACATGATAATATTATTGTAAACCTTATATATAAAACAGGTTTACAATGATAATGACAGCACATTTAATTAAGTAGTAAATAGTGTTGCGCTATTTATAACTTTATAAGGAGGAATTTATTTTGAAATTATCTACACGAGATCTAATAATTGCAGCATTATTTACAGCACTAACGGCAGTTGGGGGGATTATATCTATCCCACTCGGACCAGTACCTATAACGTTACAAACCTTTTTTGTTGTTTTATCAGGACTAATATTAGGTGCCAAATTAGGCGCTTTATCTCAAATCACATATGTTATTTTAGGGTTAGTTGGATTACCTATCTTTGCTGGCGGTTATGGCGGACTAGGCGCAATAGTAAGACCTTCTTTTGGATTTTTAATAGGTTATATTGTTGCAGCTTATATAATTGGGAAGCTTACAGAAAAAGATAAGTCTCTTTCTAAAATTATATATTCTGTTATTTTAGGAAGTTTTGTAATTTATATTATTGGTGTACCCTACTTTTATTTTATTTTTACAAATTATTTAGGAAAAAGTATAAATTTTTATTCAGCTCTTAAATACGCTTGCATACCATTTATACCTGGTGATATTATAAAAGCAGTACTAGCTATAACGCTCGCTAAACAATTAATTCCTAGACTGTCAAAGTATTTGAAATAA
>NZ_JAENWL010000017.1 GCF_016650095.1 Clostridium sp.
ATACTTTTGTCCCATTAAATACCCATTTCCGCCTTGACTGCAATTTAATACTTTTGCAAGTTCTTTCCCAACGGAGGGTTTTTCTGCTAAAACTAATGTTTTTCCCATATATAAAAACTTCCTTTCTTATGTTAAGTAATTAATTATTTCTTACTCAGTTTTTTTATTTCTTCTATGCGTAATTATTCCGCTATGAATAATACCATTAGTTACATATGTATAAACTTCTCTAAAATCTAAACCCATACTATATATAGTATAGACTACTTTATATACATTGTTCAATTTTTTGTTAAACATGTTGAAATAGTGAAGGTGTTTTTTACCTTCGTAAATGATATACTATATTGGTATATACCAAAAAATATAAAATGATTTTAGAGGTACTTAAATGAATTATATAGTATTTGATTTAGAGTTTAACCAAAACTACAATTTTACTAAAGAAACTAAAAATATAATAAATCCTAAATGTCCTTTTGAAATAATTCAGATAGGCGCAGTAAAGCTAAGCGACAATTTTGAGACAATTGGAACTCTAGATGTCTTAGTAAAACCAGAAATATATACTACACTTAATCCCTTTGTAAAAGAACTTACTGGAATTACAATGGAAAAGCTTGATAATGGCAAATCCTTCAAAGAAATGTATAAAGATTTTCTAGAATTCATCAAAGCTGATAGAAATGTACTGTGTGTATGGGGAACTTCCGATATAAAAGAATTTTTTAGAAATATAGAATATTATGAGTTAGATAAATCACCTGTTCCCACTGAATTCATCAACATTCAGTCGCTTACGTCTAAACATCTTAATTGCAAAAAAGGAATTAATATTGGTCTAGGTAATGCGGCTAAGTTACTAGGTGTACCTATTGAAAGTGAGTTCCATGATGCACTTAATGATGCATACTATACCGCAGAAGTTTTTAAAAAAATTTATAACAGTGAGATTAAAACTAACGAATATAATCCTCATAAACTCACTAGATCAAGCAGACCTGATGCTCAAAATTACAAAATCGATTTTTCTAACTTAATGAAGCAATTCGAAAAAATGTTTAAAAGAGAAATGACTGAAGAGGAAAAATCTATAATTAAGCTAGCTTATATTATGGGAAAAACAAATCAATTTCAAATTAAAATTTCTAACAACTCAAGTGAATAACATAATGAACATAAAAAACCTCTAACATATAAAATATTATATATTAGAGGTTTTTATTAATATTATTTTTCTACAGCAAATCCTTTATTAGCCCATCCAGATGGAGCATTTGATGCTGTACCCATACCACCATTTAGTGATACTGCATCATATCCTAACATTTTTAGACCAGCAACTGTTTGCCCTGCTGTTTGACCAGTATAACAATAAACTATAATTTTCTTATCTTTTGGTAATGCACTGAAATTTTCTTGCATTCCTTTTCCCCAAGCAATATTTGTTGCTCCTGCAATATGTCCTTTTGCATAATCTTCTGCACTTCTTACAGAAAGAACTACTATACTATCATCTTTTGAATCTACTAATTTTTTAGCATTATCTTCACTGATTTTATAATTTTTAAAATTTGTATCTTTAACTGCATCTAACCCTTTAAAGTAATCTTCTATAGCAGTTTTAATTTTAGGTTTTATTTCTAAAGATTCAACTTTAGCAAAATCATTTGCCTTAGTTTCGGTAACATCTTTTACTCCATCAACTTTAGATATCCCTAAATCCCATCCTAAATTTACTGATCTTGCATTAAATCCTGCCATATTCAATAATACAACTGTCTGTCCTGCTGTTTGTCCAGTGTAACAGTAAACCATTATTGTTTTTTCCTTTGGTAATTTATCTAAATTATCACTTATTGCTGTTCCCCATGGGGCATTTACAGCACCTTTAATATGCCCCTTCGCATATACATCTGGTTGTCTTATATCTAGAATAAACATATCCTCATCTGCTTTTACTTTTTCAACAAAAGTTTTTTCAGAAATTTTATAATTATCCTCAGGCATATTTGCAAAGTAGCCATTGGCTGCATCTGCTACCACATCTTTCACTACGGCATCAGTAGAAGTTTCTGTTTTAGGAGCATCTTTAGTATCACTCTTTGCGTTATTAACACTACTTCCACAACCCACCAATGCTACAGCAATTGTTAAAGCT
The DNA here is from genome assembly GCF_016650095.1 of Clostridium sp. Classification (GTDB taxonomy): domain Bacteria; phylum Bacillota; class Clostridia; order Clostridiales; family Clostridiaceae; genus Clostridium_AD. Next base: position 2,162 of record NZ_JAENWL010000017.1, read on the forward strand.
AATAAACTTGTTAAAATCTTATTTCTTTTCATGTTTTTTTCCCCCTATTTGTTTGATATGTTATTTTATTAACAATTTAATTATATCAATAAAATATAGACTTCGTTTACGAGAATTAGTTATACTGTATTAGAAAAAGTTATATGTATACGTTTTATGATAAAAAAAATAGTTAGACACTTCTTCAGTATCTAACTATTAATTATTTTAATTATTTTTATGATGCATCTTGTGCTCCTGTTTCCGCTGGTGCTGGTGCTGGTGCATTTTTATCAGTTTTTTGAACGGGTAATGCGCCCTTTGATGACCACTCTGCCCAAGCTCCATCATATAATTTAAGATTCCTATATCCAGCATTATATAATGCCAAATATGTTTGAGCTCCTCTGATTGATGTTTTACAATACATTATTATATCATTTTTAGATTTTATGTTATTCTCTATATATTGTATTTTTATAACCTCAACTGGCTTATAAGTTCCATCACTATAATCATTATTAATATACTCTAAAAGCACTGACCCTGGAATTGTTCCCTCAGCATATTCTTTTTGTGAGCGTGTATCAAGTAATATGGTATTCTTGTCTGGGCTTGTAGCTTGAGCTTTTACTTCATCTATTCCAGCAATCATATCATTATTTTTATCTTTAGCCACATACTCTGTCGTCTTAATCTCTGGCACTTCAGAAGTAATTTCTGCGCCGATTTTTTTAAGTGCTTCAAAACCACCGCTTACTACTTTAACATTTTCATGACCATAAACCTTCAAAGTCCACCACACTCTGGCAGCATCCATGTTATTGTTTGTATCATATAAAAGCACTGTTGTGTTACTTGAAATTCCCAACTCTCCCATTACTTTTTCTATTTGCTCTTTTGGTGCTAACATATTAACAACTGGTATATTAATAACAATATCGCTAAGGTCAATTTTTACAGAATCCTTCACATGCTCTTTATCATATACAGCTGTGTCCGGTGTTTGAGCAGCAACTATTACTACGTTATCACTCTTTAATAAGTCTAGAGCCTGTTTTGCAGAAATAATATCCTTCCCCGAACTACTAATTCCACATCCCACTGTTAAAATCACTAATGATAAAATCATTGCTATTGATAATACTCTCGATATAAATTTCATTGTCTTTCCCCCCGTTATTTTTTATCTACATAAATTCTCACAGATAAATAAATAATAAAATGTAAAATATAAAATCATTTTAAAAGTTCGTTAAATATTATACATAACATCTCTATTATACTTTATATATTTTGGAGTTTGATATAATAGTTTTTAATATTGTATGCAATTATTGGGTATGCAATTAATAGTATACACTTAATTTATAATCTTACTCCAACGTATGTTATAATTTATAAACACTGTATGTAAATTAAAAATCGTTTCTTATTTTGAGGTGAAAATATTTTGGAATATACAAAAAAAATATTTGTTGAGAATAAAAAAATATATATATTATTATTACTATATTTCCTTTTGAATCTCAGTTTTTTGACCAACTTTCCCTTCATTCATTCTGATGAATCTTGGCTTAGTGGCCTATCAAGAAATATTCTGGAGACTGGAGATTTCTCATCGACAGAGACATTTTTTGATTTATACATACGTAATCCTCATGCAATAAAAATAATCTTTCATAGTATTCAAATTATATTTATTAAGATGCTCGGCTATAATATATTTAGTGTTAGATTGATTTCCTTACTTTTCGGTTGTTTAACATTATATTATTTTTACAAGCTATGCAATAAAATTTTTAATTCTGAAAAAAAATCTATTATAGCGTCAATCTTTTTAGCAATAGATGTTCAGTTTATATATACTTCTCATTTTGCCAGGCAAGAAATTGTTATTTTATTTCTTTTCATTTATGGATTATATTTATTTTATAAAAACATTAATAATCATAGCATTAAACAAGATTTAGTTCTAGGATGTATTATTGGTATAAGTATAGGTGTACACCCTAATAGTTTTATAATAGCACTACCATTTGTATCTATTTACTTGTATCACGTGTTATTTACTAATCGGCTTAAATGGACCAATCTTATCACTTATTGCCTTACACTTTCAGTTTTTTGTGGAGTAATCATACTATTAAGTTTATCCTTTGATCCTAATTTTTTTCATAATTACTTTAACTATGGAAAACAATTCAACGTACAATATTCTTTTTTTGATAAGCTAAATGAGTTCGAATATTTTTATGAAAAACTTTATTATGGAATAAGTGGCACATATTATACCCCTAAAATTAAATTGCAATTCTTTATTTTTATATCTTCTTTCATAATCACTATATTAAAGTTGTTTGTTACAAAAGACAAAATAAAAAGACAAACGATGATAAGCATACTTTTAGCAATTACATTTTTAAATATAGGGATTATAATAATTGGTAGGTATAATCAAACAAGCATTATTTTTCAGTTTCCTCTTTTTTATATTCTTATTATATTTTTACTAGAAAATTTATTAAAACCTTATAAATATATTGCTACTGCGATGTTATCTTTATTCATTGCGATAAGTACAATCACTAATATATACCCATATATTAGTTGCGATTACACCAATTATCTGAGTAATATTTCAAAAACAGTGAAAAAGAATGATGTGGTTCTATCTAATTTAAACTCCGAATTTTATTTTGATAATGGTAAATTACATGACTATAGAAATTTAGCATTTTTGAAAGAAAATGATTTGAACTTTAAAGAATATATATACAAATATAATATTAAATTCATCATTTATCCTGAAGAAATGGATGTTATTTATAGTGAAAGCCCTAAATGGGATTCCTTATATGGTAATCTTAGTTATTATAAAGACATGAAAAACTTTTTTGAAACTAATTGTACATTAGTTGACAAATTTAATGATAAAACTTATGGCATGCGAATAGCTAGATACATAGATGAAAAAGATTGGACTATAAAAATATATAAAGTAAACTACTAATCATAATCGTTAATGACGATTAGTAGTTTACTTTCATTAATTCATTTAATTTTTCATGCATATCGAAAATTTCTTGGTGTTTATCTTTCCTTGGAAAAGGTATATTATTTTTAATTATCCTTTTGATATTATCTGGCCCCGTGCCCATTACTAGAATACGATTTGAAAGTAAAATAGCTTCATGAATATCATGAGTTACAAAAATTATAGTTACATTAATGCTCCTCCACAGGTCTAAAAGCATTTGTTGAAGCTCATCTCTAGTCTCCGCATCCACACTCCCAAAAGGTTCATCCATGAGTAATATTTTAGGTTTTATAACAAGAGCGCGAATAAGAGCTACTCTTTGTTTCATTCCACCCGAAAGCTGATGAGGAAAATAATCACAGAAATCATTTAACTTAACCATATCTAAGTACTTTCTTGCAACATTTTCTCTTTCCCTTTTAGAATCACCAATTTTATTTACTTTCAAAGGAAAAACTACATTTTGTAGAACTGTTTTCCAAGGAAAAAGTTGGTCATAATCTTGAAATACCATAATCCTGTTTATTTCCGGACCTGAAATCTCATTTCCATTCAAAGTAATAACGCCAGAATCTATTTTTTCGAAACCTGCAATTTCCTTTAATAACGTTGATTTACCGCAGCCAGAGGGTCCAATTATACATAGAAATTCACCTTCAACAACACCAAAACTCATATCGCTGTGAACTTCTAATTTATTACCGTTTTGAAAGAAGTTTTTTGTTATATTATTCATTTCAAGAATCATACTGTCATTCCCCATTTTTTTATAGTCACTTTTTCTACCTTATCAAAAATCATATCTTCAACTATCATTCCAATTAACACTATAACAATTAATCCTGCGAATATGCCAGTTGTATCCATAAATACCCTATTTTTAAAAATAAACCAACCCAGGCCTCCCTTTCCACCAGCTGCTCCAAAAATCATTTCTGCACTTATAAGTGCTCTCCAGGCTCTTGCCCAGGATATCCTCATCCCAGTTAAAAAATATGGTAAGGATGCTGGAAGCATTATGTGCCTTATAATTTCAAAAGAATTAAGGCCATAGTTATTTCCAACTTGCTTATATATTTTAGGAATTGATTTAAATCCAGTTAGTAAATTTAAGGCTAAGGGCCATACTACTGAGTGAACAATAATAAAAATAATAGATATTTCACCTGCCCCAAACCATAATATAATTAAAGGAAGCAACGCAATCCCTGGAAGCGGGTGCGCAATACTTACTAATGTATCTACAAGGCCGCTAAATGGTTTAAATAATATTGCAAGCGATGATAAAATAACAGCCGAAATCAAACCTAAACTAAGGCCCTTGAGTATTAACTCTAATGAATATATGGTTCCAGATATTATTTCGCCACTAGCTATAGACTTACATAAGGAGTTTACTATAGCGAAAACAGAAGGAAAAATTAGCGGAGAAAATTTTCCTGTTTCATATATGATTTGCCATATAATAATTAAGATAATACTCCAAAATAGTTTGTAAAATATTTTACTGTTTAATACTCTACTTTTCATACTTCACATCTTCCCACATTGTGCTATTTCTATCACTATACACATTTGAAATGTAATTATTTTTTTTCATGAATTTTGCAAATTCGTTTACTCCTCTAACATCCTCTGTATATACCATATCTTTATGAGTTATATATTTAAGAACTTCATCTTTAGGAAGTTTATAGATGTTCGCCAATATCTCCGCAGACTTATCAGGATTATTTTTCATAAAATTAATTGACTCTTTTATTGAACTTACTAAAGCCTTATACAACTCAGGTTTAATATCATGAAATTCATTTGTTGTTACACCTACAACAAATGTAAAATCAGTACCTATAGCCTCTTTTCCATCTAATATTTGATGAACATTATTTTGCTCTAATTCTTTAAATAAATATGGAGGGGTAGTAAAATGTGCTGTAACATCTTTTGATGAAAGAAATGCATTCATTCCATCCGGATGTGATAACGTCACAAGTAGATTATCTAGTTTTTTGGCATCTCCAAATTCTTTTTCACACTCCATAGCTAATAAAATATGTTGTATACTGCCAGGCTGTGGAAGTGCAATCCTGTCTTTTCCTGAAAAATCTTTTATAGATTTTATATTTTCTTTATTCGTAACTAATGCTACTGGACTCTCAGATAATCCAGAAGCTATTTTCCACTCCATGCCTTTATCTAATCCTATTAAAAAAGGTGGAATAGCCATAAATCCAACGTCTAAATGGTTTGATAACATTGCTTCACGAATGGCCGCAGCATTGGCCAATTGTTTCCATTCAATTTTAACATCAGGATAATTTTTTTCTAAGATTTTATTTTCTTTCATTATTTGTAGCGGAGCATATGCAAGCCCAAATTGTTCTGCAATACAAATGTTATTTTTAGAGTCATTTTTAGATGAACATCCCACTAAAGCTAATATAATTATAACTAAATTTATTATAATTATATTTCTTATAAGAAAATTTCTTTTCATAATATATACATTCTCCCTATCCTTATAATAATTTAAAACTTAATAATCATATTAATATTATTTTTATCATATATTGCTATCTTGTCAAATGCGTTATCTATATTAAGATGTAAGTCTTTGAGATTATTACCTTCAATTATCATATATCCAACTCGCTGAGTGGCATTGGTAATTTCTTTTATATTGTCACCGGGCTTAAAATTAATTTTAGCATTAATTACTCCAGGCAAATTTGTAACTATACCTAAATCTCCTATAGACTTAATGGTACCTGGTTTTGCAAATAGTAATTGAACTGAAAGTTTTTTATTGTTATTTAATACTTCATATTCTCTAAGCCTCGTATAATCAATGTTTTCTCCTAGTGAATAATCAATAACCATATCTAATATATCTATCCCAGTTAAATGAGGTATAAATTCATCTTCATAAGCACCGCCTATTCTACAGGCAATCTCATTAACTTTTATTCCCTCTTTTCCAATAAGCATTTGAAAATATATAGGTCCATTATGTATTTTAAAGCACTTCACTATATTTTTTGTTATCTCTATAATCTCTTTTGCATAATTTTTAAAATGCTTTGATGGAAAATCATGAGCAGTGCAAATCCCAATACTTGGATAATTATCATAGGTAACTCTGTCAGTTATCGTAAGTACATGGGTATTATCGTTTTCTACCCAACCACTAACTGTAATTTCATCATTTTCATAATATTCTTCAACTAATGCTTCTTCTTCTCTTGAATAACTAATCACATCCTCAAAATATTCTCTAATCTTCACTATTGAATTTAATTTATATACACCTCTTTGTCCCTGACTGTCTAAAGGCTTAATTACAACAGGAAAACACATATGTTCTAATTCACAATCTCTAAAATCACTTTTTAAAAAGGCAAACTTAACTGTAGGTATAGAATTTAATTTAAATATATTTTTCATAATTTTTTTATTAGTAACTGCTTTTGCTGCATCTAAATTAAGAAAACTAGGAAGGTTACATTCTTTTGTTACTTTAGCTACAGTGTAAACCGGTTGATCCGTACCTAAGGTTATAATCCCATCTATATCATATTTCTTTGCTACACTTATGTTGTCGTCAATGCTAAAGGTACTAGCTATCTCGCTATAATCGCAAAATTTCTTTCCTGGTGCATCCTCATAATAATCTGAAACTATAACAGTATGTCCCATTTGTTTTGCGCGTAAAATAGCATTAAATTGACAATTTCCTCCCCCAAGTATCAATAATTTCATATTAATCATCTCCTTAGGAGCTGCGACTTCTCCTTTATAATTTTTTATCTTTAATTTTGAATTGTTGTTTAGACGATATAAATTTTTTAAAAATTTTATGGTTTGAGTAATACAAATATAATTTAATATATAATTTAAAAAGTTTATAAAAATTATAGTTGGACTTCCCATATTTTCGTAAATCATGTTTAACCTCTACATTAGAAATGCTTCTGGTATTTTTAAAAGTTATTGCTGAAATATAAACAAAAGAAGTGTTATCCTTTATTATTTCCTTTACTATATTTTTTCTTATTATTCTAAAGCTACTTACTTTAATATTTTTAGGTTTTGAACATATTTTATTAAACATATAATCAGTCATTTTAGAACCAATTTTTCTATAACCTGAATGCTTTTTTATTATAGGAATAGCATATACTACATCATATCCCTCATCTATCTTTTTCTTTAACTTATAAATTTCTTCAGGTGGATGTTGCAGGTCATCATCTATGGTAACTACATATTCTCCTGTTGAATAATGAAATCCACACATCAATGCATTTTGTTGACCAAAATTTCCATCTAACTGAATTACCTTAACTCTAGAGTCTATATTATGTAACCTTTTCATTTCTCTATAACTATTATCAACGCTTCCATCATCAACCATGATTATTTCATAATGACTACAAAACTTATTTAACTCTTTTGTAAGCACCTTATGGAGTTGATCTATAGAATTTTCACTATTATAAACCGCTACTACAACCGTTATGCTTTGCTGCATATTTATATCTCCCCTAGAATTTGTACTAACATCTCTACAATATATTTTATTTCCTCTACACTCATTGCTGTATACATGGGCAATCTAAGCAAACAATTACTTACTTTTTCAGTTATAGGGAAATCATCTATATTATATCCAAGTTCCAACCCTTTTTTAGAAGAGTGCAAAGGCATGAAATGTGTGGTTGCATAAATTTCTTTTTGTCTTAGCATGCAAATTACATTATCTCTAATTTTTTTGTCCTTAAATATCAAATAGAACAAGTGATAATTAGATTCACATTCACTTGGAATATATGTACTCTTTTCAATAATTCCTTTTCCTATGTACTCAGTAATACTTTTATTATAATAATCATTTATTGCTTTTCTTTTTTCTTTAATCTCATCTAAATCATGAACTTGCGCATACAGTACAGCCATTAAAATATCCGATGGCACATAGCTTGATCCTACATCAACCCAACTGTATTTATCTACCTCTCCACGTAAAAATTCATCTCTGTTAGTTCCCTTTTGTCTTATGATTTCTGCCCGCTTTATTAAATCAACATTATTAGAATTTATTGCTATAGCGCCACCTTCCCCACTAACATAATTTTTAGTGCTATGGAAACTATAACAACCAATATGTCCTATGGTTCCAAGAAATCTATTTTTATACTTTGAATTTACTGCTTGGGCCGCATCTTCAATAACAAATAGATTATTTTTTGTTGCTATTTTCATAATTTTATCCATATCACAGCTTACGCCTCCATAGTGAACCGGTAATATGGCTTTTGTTCTATCTGTAATTTTTCTTTTAATGTCTATTGGATCTATGTTTAACGTATCTTGTTCTATTTCAGCAAATACAGGCACCCCACCACGTAACATTATTGCATTAGCAGTTGATGGGAATGTAAAAGAGGGCATTATAACTTCATCCCCCGGTTTTATATCTATTAAAATTGCCGCCATCTCTAATGCATGAGTGGCTGACGTAGTCATCAATATTTTATTTATAGAAAATTTTTCTTGTAAAAAAGTGGTTACAAGCTGAGAATAGTATCCATCTCCACTTATAGACCCTCTTTCCATAGAATCTTTAATATATGATAATTCTTTTCCTTGATAATATATTTTGTTAAAAGGTATGTTCATTATTTATCACCGCTCAAATTTATATATTTTAAAAGTTAATATTTCTTTTATAAAACCTCAAGTTATATTTATTTATGTTGATATTTGTGTTACTCCTAGGGTAAAATATACATATAAGTAATTATGTTAGCAAAGTGAGGTTAATGTTATGAATACAATAGATTGCTTAGGGGATATGTGTCCAGTTCCAATACTTAAAATAAAAAAGGAACTAAAAAAGACAAAATCAGGTGTTTCAATAAAGATTATAACTGACCATAGCTGCGTTGCTGAATCAATAAAAAATCATTTTACAAATAAAAATTTTTCCCTTGAATTTGATGAAGTAATGAATGGAGTATGGGAAATTATCCTATTGAAACTCTAACAAAAGCTATTTTTTCCTATTTTTTTAAAATATTCTATAAATTCTTTTATCATGTTGTCCTTGCAAACACTTTTTTTATTTATAAGGTATACTTCATATTTCATATCCAATCCATTAATTTTGGTTTCCTTAAGCTGTTTTGTATACAATTCTTTTTTAATGGATATATAAGGTAAAAACGACATTGAATTACCATTAAGAACTAATGATTTAACAGACTCTATGGAATCAAGGTCTAACATTATATTTAATTCTTTAAAACTATGTCCTATGGTTTTTAGATATTTTTCCAATTTACCTTCTATTTCTAATTTATCCGCTAACATAATAATAGAATATTTTATTAGTTCTTCACTCTTAATTTCTTCAGGATTATTAAGCTTTGGCGAAGAAACTAGCATAAGCCTATCTATACCAACTTTATAATATTCCAGAGAATTATCCTTTGGTCTACCATAAATAAATCCGAGATCACATATATCATTTAAAATATTTTCTTCTACATCATTAGAGACATTAGTAGTTAATTTATAGTTATGATGTGGATACTTCTCTTTAATACTATACATTGTACAAGGCAAGGCATAGGTTGCTATTGTGTAACATGAATCTATTCTTATAATACCATTTGACTTATATGAATTGTTTAAATCTTCTACCATCTTATTATAGGTTCTTATAATATTTTCCCCATATTTTTCAACAATTTTGCCTTCGTCTGTAAGTTCTACACCTCTATTACTTCTTTCTAAGAGTTTATATCCTAAACTATCCTCTAGCTTTTGTATTTGTTGACTTAATGCAGATTGTGAAATATGAGAATTGTTAGCAACCTTTGAAATGCTTTTAAAGGCTGCTACTTCATTAAAATATTGGAAACATTCTATATGCATAATAACACCCCTTGTTATTTATTGTTCACTTTATTTTTCCCAAAAAAATTTATTTTACTCAATTATACCATATGTAAATCATCATAAATATGTTATGCTATAACTTATTTAATATAGTATAATTATATTAAATATACTTGTCCTAATTATATGGTAACTTAAATTATTATATTGTTAAATTTATATAGAATTAAGGAGTTGATTTAATGAATGATATAAATACAAAAATGAGTTCTTCCCCTCGCGATATCAAAAGAAACCCACAAAAAAGTCAAATCACCTTTGGTATAGGTTTATTTATTGTTTTAGTAGTTTTGGGTCTTTTTCTATCTACTATATCAGATAAATTGAGTTTATTTTGGTTAACTGGAATTACCTTTGGCTTTATACTACAAAAATCTAGATTTTGTTTTACTGCCTCCATGAGAGACCCATATTTAACTGGTGGAACAATGTTAACAAGAGCTGTTCTTATAGCACTAGCTATAACTTCAATTGGCTTTACCGCAATTAAATATGGTGATTTCGTACGGGGACTTGAAATTTCCGGACAAAGTTATGTAGTTCCTATAAGTTTAGCAACTGTAGCAGGTGCCTTCATATTCGGTGTAGGTATGGTAATCGCCGGCGGCTGCGCTTCTGGTACACTAATGAGAGTTGGAGAAGGTTTTATAATGCAAATCCTCGCCTTATTCTTTTTCATTGTTGGTTCACTATGGGGTGCACATGATTTTGGATGGTGGTATGTTAATTTTATTTCAAAAGGAAAAGCTGTATTCCTTCCAGATGTACTTGGTTGGTTTGGAGCAATAGTAATTCAGCTTTTAATAATTGCTACCTTATATATACTTGCTAAAAAATGGGAAAGCAAAAAACAAAATGAAGATTATTGAATAATCACTTTAAGGGGGATAACTTTGGATATAAAAAATAATGAATTCTATAAAAAATGGTTCAAAAATGCTTGGACATACGTTGTAGGCGCAGTACTTTTATCATTATTCCAGATAGTTACTCTAGCTACCACTGGTGAACCTTTAGGCTTAACCTCTGCTTTCGTAAATTGGGGTGCCTGGTTATACAGATTAGTTGGGGGGAATGTTGATAATTGGTACTATTTTAGTAATAGCAATGCAAAAGCAACTCTAAATGCTGGGTTCCTTAATGATCCTAGTTCAATTAGAAATTTAGCAATAATATTTGGTGCTTTACTCGCCACCCTTCTTGCATCCCAATTTAAGATAAAAAGAATCAAATCTAAAAAACAACTAGTTGCCGCTTCCTTAGGTGGACTTCTAATGGGCTATGGTGCAAGGATAGGCTTAGGTTGTAATATAGGTGCTTTCTATAGTGGGCTTGCGTCACTATCACTTTCCGGATGGGTATTTGGTGTATTTTTAATGTTGGGTGCAATCGTTGGTAGTAAACTACTTATAAAATTCTTTATGTAAAAAAACACTTTAAAAATCGCTTATTGTCTACCCAACATCAAAATGCTGTGGATCCTTAATTATCCACAGCATTTTCTTATTTATCTATAGGAATTTCAGGAAAAGTTACGTTGCAATGTTAAATTTCTTAATTAAATTAACTCCTATTACTCCACCTAAAACTAAAGCAAGCATGAATACCCAACCTGATAATGAAAAATTAGCTACAGCTGAATAGAATGCTCCAATGTTACATCCCATTGCAATTCTTGCACCATATCCCATTAATAATCCACCAATTGCGTAGAAAGCAGCATCTTTTAATTTAAATTGTTTCTTAAATGAGAAATGTCCTGCGAGCAATGGAGATATTACAGCTCCTATTATTATTCCTAGGTTTCTCATGGAATCTGGGTCATTCATGAATCCTCCATTAATAGCCTCCATATGCGAAGAAAAAGATTCCCACGTTGAAACATCTACTAGACCTAATGATCCATATATCCAAGCTCCCCAATTTACAAAAGCAGTAGTTACTCCCCAACTACTACCAGTTGTAAGTAATATTACTTCAAACATAGCTGCTAAAAGCACTGCTCCAGTATATAAAGACCATCTTTTTACAAAAAACTTGTGATATGTTTCTTTACTAAAAAACTTGTATTCCACAGCTTCTGGCAATTCTTTTTCCCATTCTGAATATTCTGGTAAAATAAAAGTATTTGCTTTCTTTCTCTTATTTTCATACCATTTAGCAAAAACATAAACTGCTAAACATCCTAATAATGAAATTATTATAGCTCCCATATAACCAAAAGAATCTGGCAAGTAAATTTTTTTACCCCAAGTGAAAAACACAGTATCTTTAAGCCACCCCATAGCATATTCTCCCCACAGGGCTCCTGTTATGAAAAAAAACAATGTTATTAAAGCTCTTCCTTCTCCTTCACCTGCGTCCGTAAGTGTTCCAGAAGCACATCCCCCGCCTAGCATCATACCAATACCAAATAATATTCCACCTAGCACAGTTAGAATGTTAATTGGTTTAACAAATTGAGTTCCTGGAATTCTCTCTGCCCCTCCTACTGCTCTAAATGCTACCTCAGCTCCATGCGCAAATGCTCCATAATGTATTGCTGCTGTTATTATTATTGATATAGCAAGCATATACATTAATGCTTTTGTTAAAGATGAATCTCCTGTTACATATATTCTTTTTATACCGCCTGCAAATCCTAATCTTGATCTTTGCATTATATACCCGATTGCAAGTCCAGTAATCAAAAATAGCCCTAACTTAGGATTATTTGCTGATAACGATATAGTAAAAATGACCATAGCTATTATAATTGCAAATCCAACAAAGTATTGTGTTTTATTAGTAACTACTTTTGTGTTTACTACTTTAGTATTAGTATTTAACCCAGTATTTCCCCCTGTATTCTTCATATCTCATTTCCTTTCTTTATTTATTTTCATTAAACTTTTATGTGAATCCAGCTGTATTAAATCATCTCCTTAGGAGCTGCAAACAGCCAGATTCACATAAAATTATATATTATAGGAAGTTGTAGTCAGTAACTATTTTTTCCCTTCCAGTTGTTTCATCATTAAATGATTCATAGAATGATATTCCCATAAACCCACCAGCGATATTATAAATGTTTGTATATCCTATATTTTGAAGTGCCCTTGCTGCATTGTAGCTTCTTTGTGCACTTCTGCAATGTAAGTATACTGGTTGATCTTTTGGTATTTCATTTACTCTTTGTCTTATTTCACTAAGTGGTATATTTACAGCTCCAATTATGTGGCTTAATTCATATTCATTTTTTTCTCTTACATCTATTATGAAGGCTTTACTTTCAACTAAGCCTCTTACATCTTTTTCAAATACTTGTTTAAATTCACCATGTAATAAGTTAGTGGCAACATATCCTGCAAAGTTAACTACATCTTTAGCAGTTCCAAATGGTGGTGCATAACATAATTCTAAATCTCTTAAATCATCCACTGTTGCTCCAAATTTAATAGCTGTAGCAACAACATCCATTCTTTTGTCCACGTTTCCTCTTCCAATTGCTTGAGCCCCTAATACTTTCCCTGTTGGAATTTCGAAAATAAGCTTAAAGTGTAGTGGCTCACAATCAGGCATTATGCCAACTTTATCTCCTGGAATTACTTTAGCCACTTCATAATTAATGTTTAATTTAAGAGCTTCTATCATTTCTTCATTTAGTCCTACTGAAGCTGCATTATAATCAAAACATTTTACTACTGATGATCCAATAACTCCTGTATTTCTTACAACTCTACCGTGCATATGGTCAGCAGCTTGCCTTGCTTGTTTTTGAGCAGGACCCGCTAATGATAACTTAGTAGGTATCCCTGCGAGTGCATGGTATACTTCAATCGCATCTCCAACTGCATATATATTGTTGTCGCTTGTTCTATAGTTTTGGTCTACTTTTATAGCTCCTGTTACTCCAATTTCAAGTCCAGCCTTAACTGCTAGTGAAGTTTCTGGAAGTACACCAATTGCCATAACTACCACCGCGGCTTCTATCTTTTTACCTGATTCTAAAACAACAGTATCCTTTTCAAAAGAACTTACTTTATCTCCTACTATTAGGTTTACACCCTTATCACGCATTTCCTTGTGAAGTATTTGAGCCATATCGTAGTCAAACGGTTTCATGATATGTGGCATTGCTTCAACTAACGTCACATTATTTCCAGCTTCTTTTAGATTTTCAGCAACTTCAACTCCTATAAACCCTCCACCTATTACTGATATATTCGTCATTCCCATTTTCTTTACATATTTGTTAAGTTTATCTATATCCGCAACATTTCTTACTGTAAATACCTTTACATCTTCAATCCCTTTGATAGGAGGAAGTATAGGCTTTGCACCTGGAGATAAAATTAACTTATCATAGTTTTCTGTATACTCTGTTCCAGTTAATGTGTTTTTAACTCTTACTTCCTTTTTATCTCTGTCTATATCTATAACTTCACTATGAATCCTGGCTTCTATATTGTATTGCGCTAAAAATTTATCTGGATGCATAAGCACTAGACTATCCACTTCTTCTACTACCCCACTTAAGTGGTATGGCAGACAACAGTTTGAGAAAGATACATCTGAATCTCTTTCAAACATTATTATTTGATCTTCTTCGCTGAGTCTTCGGAGTCTCGCTGCCGTTGATGCACCACCCGCAACTCCGCCTACTATTAAATATTTTTTGATCATGTTAACCCCTCCATGTGATATTATATTTTTGTTAATTTTATACCAAACTATGTGTTAATTATAATACAATCTTATAAGTTTCTGTAATAGCAATCTGTTATGCAGTATAAGAGATTGCTATATATGAAATTTAATAGAACTTTAACTCCTCATTTTGGCTACTTATAATATTCAAGATTTCTTCCCTTATCTTAATATATTTAGTTGTATATATTACATTGCTTTGATTTACTCCTGAATTTTGATAAGTGAAATCTGTATTATATTCCTTAAGAATCTTACCAGGACTACCTGACATTATAATAATTCTTGTGGCAAGTGCTAATGCCTCATCAACATCATGAGTAATTAAGAAAACTGTATTTCCTGTTTTAGTCCAAACTTTTCTTATTAATGTTTGCATATTTCTCCTTGTTAAAGAATCTAATGCTCCAAATGGTTCATCCATTAAAATCATCCTAGGATTATTTACTAAAACCCTTGCAAGCGATGCTCTTTGCTTCATACCGCCAGAAAGTTCATAGGACTTATGCTTTTCAGAACCCTTAAGGCCTACAAGGTCTAAATATTTATTTGTTACTTCCACAATTTCATCTTTAGGTAGCTTTCTCATCTTCAGCCCAAAGGATACATTATCTTGAACATTTAACCATGGATATAAGATAGGACATTGGAAAACAACACCTTTATGCCAATCTGGTCCAGTAATAGGTTCATTGTCCATTTTAGCTTCCCCCTCTGAGGGTTTAAGAAAGCCTGCAAGAATTTTGAGCAGGGTACTCTTACCACAACCCGACGGGCCAAGTACACATATAAATTCTCCTTCCACAATATCTAAATTTATATCTTTTAGAGCAACAACTTCACCTTTTTCACCAGAATACCTTAAATTTATATTTTTTAATGTTACAACATAATCTGCTCTATCTTTTGATATTTCTTCCATGGAAATCCCCCATTTCTATTACATTACTTTAACCTTTATCAAACTGATTTAAGGCTTTTATTTTGATTTAACGCTAAAGATTATTTTAAAGCATTTTCTATATATGATGGATTTACAGCATCTTCAAAAGTAGATAACTTAGGTACAGACATAATACTCTTTTGTTTGTATAGGAAATCTGCTGTATCCTTTAATGAGCTCACTAATTTACCCTTTTTATCACTCGTTCCAAAATAAGCAGGATCTAATTGCTGCTCAGCGGTAAGCCAAATAGAACCTTGCGTCTGTTTTAATGCTTCTTCTTGTGTAATTTCTAAAGCATTTGAAATTGTTTTCACTGCCTCCACTTGATTTTCATTATAAAGTTTAATAGATTTATTTACAGACTTTATATATTTAGTTACGATATCTGGATATTTATGTGCAAATTCCCGTCTAACAACCTCCACATTAGATGTAACAACACCTTTTTCAGCCATATCCTTACTTGATATTATAGTTTTACCGTCCTTTAAAAGGTTAGAAAGTGTAGGCTCCCATGCATAAGCTGCATCAATGTCTCCTCTTTGCCATGCTGCATATACTTCAGGCATTTGCATATCAAGTAATGTTATATCCTTTTCAGAAATACCATTTAATTCTAAAGCTTTTAATAAGCTATAATGTGTTGTAGTCGCAAATGGAGTAGCAATTTTCTTCCCTACAAGATCTTTCAACGAATTAATGTTCGAACCATTTTTAGCTACTAATCTCTCTGAATCACCTAGAAGTTCATGTATCCAAATCACTTCTACATCAATGCCGCTTGCAATTCCAAGTGTTGCAGAAGATGATCCAAGCAAGGCAAAATCAATGTCTTTTGAAACAAGGGCATTTCTTATATCGCCTGCATTAAATTCAATAATATTAACTTTTACTCCAAGTTCCTCTTCAAAAAAACCTTTCGCTATAGCAATTTTCTCGTCATTAGGCATTTGTTGAGTACCTATATTCACCACCTCTGGTGCAACTGATGAAGCTGTTTTATTTTCTGTATTTTTTGAAGTTCCACATCCTACAAATAATGTTGCTATTACTGTTGTCATTATAACATTCGCTAATATCTTTTTTAGTTTCATAATTATCACTCCTTCGTATTATATCTAATTCACTTGCTTTAAAGCGATTATATCTTTTTATTCTTTCCCTTTCCACGGAACAACCTTATGTTCAATATATTGTATACTTTTATCCAATAATATACCTGTTATACCCATTATAATAATTCCTAAAAAAATAATATCACTTCTTAAATAACGACTTGCATCTAATACCATCCAACCTATGCCAGAGCTTGCTGCAACCATTTCAGCCGATACCAACGTAGTATAACCAACACCTAAAGCCGTTCGAAGACCTATAAATATATCAGGTAAGCATGCTGGAAATATCACATAAAAAAATATTTGCAGCTTATTTGCACCTATTGTATAAGCACTATTTATATAATCTTCTTTTATTTTCATAACTGCTGATACGCAAGAAATGTATATTGGTGCAAAGCAAGCTAATAATAAAAGTACAATCTTAGACCCATTTTCAATTCCTAGCCATAAAACTAAAAGTGTGTAATAAGCAAGTGGTGGAAGTGGTCGATAAAATTCTATAACTGGTTCAAGAATCGCTCTGATCTTGGAATTATAACCACTCGCAAGTCCTAAAGGTACTGCAAGTACCGACGCTGCAAAGAAAGCAATAAGAAGTCTTTGCATACTTGCACCTAAATGATGTAGTAATGAGTAATTCTTGTACCCATTTTTCAAAATATCAATTAATGCAGTCCATACTGATTGTGGAGATGGCACTAACTTGGGATCAACCCATCCAAGTATTGTTACTATAAACCATATAACTAATATAATAAGTACTGTTCCAATAGTTAACATTTTTTCATATGTAGTTTTTTTATTCACTATTAAACCGCCTTTCTCTTAAACTCTACTATAATAAAAAATATTAAGCATTATGAGCCCTACAGAAAAATTATAATTACACTTTAAACTCAATCCTAAAACAGCTCCATTAATTCATTAAAATTATTTTTAACGATTATAAAAATATTCTTTAAAATTATTAAACCATATTTGTTAATTTTGTATCAATTATAAACTAATTATAATACAATATCAGAGGTTTTTATAATAGGCAAATGTTATACTGCATAACATTTTGTTATATGGTACTTTACTCACAAATAGATATTATAGCCATGATAAGCACATAACAAAAGCAGTATAGAAATATTCTATACTGCTTTTGTTATGTGCTTATTACTATTCTGTTTTTTCATCTAATTTAACATTTTCTTCTTCTAATTTAACATTTTCTAAATTAGCTTTTCTATTGTCTAATGTATTAAGATTTATTGGATGAGTAATCATATCTTCAGTTGTACTCATTATCAATCTATTTAAATAAATCTTTCCTTCAGGAGTATTAGCAATAGCATAAGGTTCTGTATGTTTTTTATATAAAACCCAGGTGTAACCATTATTGATTACTCTATTTATGTCTTCTTTATCAATTATAGTCCTCGATTTCTCTTTGCCGTACCTATCTCTTAATATTATAGCTACAGTTTCTTCATCTATTCCTTCATAATCATTAATTGTATTTTGATCATATATTTCTAAGTTACATTTTCTATTGTCTAGAGTATCTCCATTTATATGCCTTACAGGTGCTTTTGGATGAACATCTAATATGAATGACTGTAAGCTTTGCTTTCTTCTATATTTTTTTTCTTCAATATAATAGCTACCTAAATTTTGAGCTAAGAAATTATTAAAATCTTTATTCCATTCTGCAAACCAACGACCTTTTTCTAATACTTTTTGTAAATCTTCAGTATCTATTTTACCATCAACTGTTTTACCGTCTTTTTTAACTAATTTTAAAAAAGTAATATCTTCTAACGTCTGGTATTTATTTGATTTAATTTCAACCTTAGGAGTTTCTACTTTAGTAGTTTCTGTTTTATTTTCGTTTTTAATGATAGGACACCTCTTTCTTCTATTTAGGCATCTTAAAAAATAACCAGTCAGCATACCAGTCTATTTTTTTTATGCCTTATAAGGGATTTTAAATTATGTATAACTTTAATATTTCCCCACTTTTTATTAACAACTCAATTTTCTCTAGAACACACATGTTTATTTTACTACATTATTTTTATTATACCACACCCATTAGTTTAAAAACACCTAAATTTAAAAATAAATTACTTCTTTCATGAAATGCTATTAAAACTTCTATTATAAATATTTTCTTCCCATTTTGGTTAAACTTCTTATTAGATATAATAAGGAGGTTGTTAACTGTTGAAAATAAGTTATAAGAAATTATAAAAACCTACTTTTCAGTAGACTCTTCAAGATACTTAATGAGTAATTTTTAGATTGTTTTGCTAACGTCAGTATCTTCGATTATTGATTGATGTTTTATACGTTTTATAACATCTTCATCAAGATTTGTAGTAAACTTCTTTCTCATATTAACACCTCCCTCAATATTATAACGTATCTACGGGATATAATATTATTAGAAATGAGGTGAAATTATGATTACATCAATTAAAGTTAGACTAGAGCCGAACAATAAGCAAAACTCTAAATTATTTCACTGTTCTGGTACTGCAAGATTTATTTATAACTGGACACTTGCAAAACAGGAAGTAAATTATAAAAATGATGGCAAATTCATATCTGATAATTATTTGAGAAAAGAATTGACACAGTTAAAGAAAACAGAACAGTACCAATGGCTAAATACAGTATCTAATAATGTAGCTAAACAGGCTGTTAAAGATGCCTGCGAAGCTTATAAGAAGTTCTTTAAGTGGTTAGTTGAAAGACCGAGATTTAAGAGCAGAAGAAAATCTAAACCTTCTTTTTACCATGATAATGTAAAAATCAAATTTACAGCAACTCATGTTCAATTAGAAAAATTGGGCAAGGTAAGGCTTTTGGAACGCAATGGAATACCTACAAACTTAAAGTATAGTAATCCGAGAGTTGATTTTGATGGTATTCATTGGTATGTTTCAGTAGGTGTTGAGATGGATCAAGAACCTATAGAATTATCAAGTGAAAGCATTGGTATAGATTTAGGAATAAAAGACTTGGCAATATGCTCCAACAGAAAAAAGCCATATAAAAA
>NZ_JAENWL010000252.1 GCF_016650095.1 Clostridium sp.
GCAATTCAAAGTTTACCCGATTCGCCACATAAATCAATGAAGTATAAACATTATACAGACCTAGTTTATAAAATAGTATTCAATAAAAACTCTAAACAATTAAGAGAAGAATACGGTATAGGTGCCAAAGACAGTTTAAGAGATTATTTCACGGCAAGTCAAATTACAGATATCGAAAGACTTGAAAATCAAATAGGTGTACTAATTGAGTTAGGTAATGACTACCAATTTATAAAAATGGTGTTAACTAAAAAATACTTAATAGCAATTTAATAAAATACGAGGAGGAATTAACAAATGAATAATTTAAACGAAAAAGAAGCTGCTCAAGAAGGATCAGTTCAAGAGCAATCTAAAAGAAATTTTTCAGCACACACTGGTAAAAAATTAAATGAAGTTTGTCCAAAGTGCTGGGTGAAAGGAAATAAACCTTATAACTGTGGTTTTGATAAGTGTCCTGGTCATAGACTGTCTATTTTAGAAAAAACTAAGACCAAATAATTTTCTTGGCAGTTTCTGAAGCGATATCTACTAAAATATCTTTTAAGGCAGATGCAGTTGTAGAACCCGCTTTACTAAGAAACTTTTTAAACTTCATTGCAGCTAAGTTTGTTCTTGGCGTTTCAGATATCAAAAATTCCATATTATTAGATAGTTCAGTTATATCTTCATCTAATAAATTTGAATCTAATTCAATTAATTCTCTTGCAACTGATAATTTTTCCGAAGTCCAAGGAAATGGATTGCCGCAAGCATAGCAATAAGAAGGAGCAATATAAGTTCCTAAGTATCCATATTCAGTGGCACTACCTTTTATAGCTTGATTACACTTTGGGCACTGCATCATCGTTTGCGAGCCGCAATCAGAACAATAGTTTTCTCTAGAAGAAGCATATCCATTTGCATAAGAAGTAATTACATGACCATTTTTGCAGATTTGAGCAGTATCATAGGTAGACATAAAAACACCCCCTCTCAACAAGATTTTACCATAAGGGGATTTAAAATACAAAATAATTAAGTAGCAATGGTGTACAAGCTCCCCATCAGAGGGTTATAAAAATATTGGTAAGGAGAAAAGTAAAAATAATGGATTATAACAAAATTGAAAGTAAGTATATAAAAGCAGATATCAAAGGACATTATAAATTTGTAAATGCTTTAGAGGTAAAGAAAGTTTTAAAATATGATTTTAGAACAATGAGAGGATTTAAAATATTATCTCCAGAGCATAAAAAATTGGCAGAAATATTAATTTGTAGTTTTATTAATGGCCATGGATTAGAGCCAAGGGAAAGCTTAAGACCGACTAGCATCAAAAGAGAACGTGGGAAATTCACTGTTCATTATAAACATTACGATAGCCAGGGATTCAGTTATTTATATGATAGCGGTTCCGTAGGATAATAAATTTTAAAAGGAGGACAAGCATGAATAAATTAATAAATATCAAAAATGAAGACGGACAACTTACAGTAACAAGCAGGCAAATAGCAGAAACTTTTAACAGAGAACATAAGGGTGTACTTGATACCATTAGAAATTTGACAGCCGAAAATTACGCTGTGAAAAACTTAATGATTGAAAGTAATTATGAAGTTAGAGGAAAAAAATATCCGGAATATTTATTAACTAAAGATGGATTTTCACTTTTAGTAATGGGATTCACAGGTTCAAAAGCTCTTGAATGGAAATTAGAGTATATCAAAGCTTTCAACGAAATGGAACAAACATTAAAAAGTGTACAACCTAAGTTAAGCAAAGAACTACAAGCAATTTTTGCAATAGATCAA
Source organism: Clostridium sp. (assembly GCF_016650095.1). GTDB lineage: Bacteria > Bacillota > Clostridia > Clostridiales > Clostridiaceae > Clostridium_AD. Next base: position 1,794 of record NZ_JAENWL010000252.1, read on the forward strand.
AGAACAGAAGAACTAGATATTAGATTAATTACTTTAGAAGGAAGTATGACAATAGATTATTCGCAACAGGAAGAACTTAGAACTGCTGCAAATAAAAAAATCATAGAAGCATTAGGTGGTAAAGATGCTCCAGCATATAAAGAATGTAGTAAAAAAGCATTTAGTGAATTATGGAAATCATTTAAAAGGATTATGCAGGTTAACTCTTATAGAAATACGGCTGCTAAAGAATATGAAAATGCTAGAGCAATAATAAAAGCCTGGAGACCTAATAGAGATTTAGAATTAATGATTTTAGGTGCAAATAGTCAATTTAAAATAAATTTATAGGAGGAATATTTAATGATTAAAAAAATAACCACAACAGATACAGATTTAACAATATCAAATAGCAAGGCAATTATAGTAATAATAGGTGGGTTTAAGTTTTCAAAAGAAGAATTTAGTCCACAAATCAATATTTACACTATAAACAATGAAAATGATGAATTTTTAGAATGTATATATGAAGATAATGAAGGTTTGGAATTAGATTTTAAAGAGCTAGAAGTAATTGCTTTAAACTGGATATTTAGAAATGTAGAAATGGTACAAACTGAATTACCTTTCAGTGATTTGACATGATAGTAAAAATAAAATGTAAATGTGGGACAAGCAAAATATTGAAAGTAAGAAATTTAAAAGAAGCCAGAAAAATCAAAAGAATTAATAAAAATTGGTTATGTAACGTATGCGAATTTAAAATCATTTTAAAACGTGTTGCAAGACAAATTATAAAGGAGAATAAAAAATTATGTTAGAGATTCCGAACACAGAAGAATTTAAAAAAGATTTTTTAATGGAATGAACTATAAAAATCTAGGTGCTAAGAATTTTGTATCTGCCAGCACTATTTATATATGGGTTAAAACCTTAGGACTAACAAGAAAGGTGAAGAGGTGAATTAAATGTTTTATATATTAATATTACCAGCAACTTTTATATTTTTAATGTGTGGAACTACAGTAATAGCAGATAAAATATTAGATAAAAAATAAGCCTAAACCTTTTTCGAGAAGGTTCAGGCCATAGAAATGTATTTAAAATATTATAACATAAAATTTGGAGGTATGGAAATGAAAAAAGAAATATTAAGTTATTTAACAGGTGTTATTAATAGCTACACTAGCACCATAGCAGTATTAACTACAAACGAAGATTTAAGTACAAGTTTGAATACTTTAGTAGCAATTAAAGGCGAATTTGAAAGCTTATTAGATATTGTAATGGATATACAAGAAGATAAGGAGCAAGCAATAACGAATTTCAATAAAGCATTAAAATACAACGCTCTTAAAAATAAAATTTTAGAACTTGAAGAAACAAATGAAAATATGAATGATAACGAAAAAAGAATGCATGAAAAACTTAAAGCTTATGAGTGTAATGATTTAGTTTGGAAAATGGTATATGAAGAATTAAAAGCAGAAAATAAAAGGTTATCTAATTGCACACTTGATAAAAAGCGTGAAGTAACAATAGGGAGGGTATAGCAATGAAATATAAAATATATGTAACTGAAAAAGTAAAATTTGTACATGAAATGGTGATAGAGGTTCCAGATGATTGTGATATAGAAAATGTTCTTGATAATTCTGAAAAAGGTAGAAATTTAAGTGATGTTGGGTGCTTACTTACAGAACAAAATTGTAATATTATTTCAATAACTAGAGATGGTAGTGGTGATTCAGAAATAGAAATTGAAGATATGGATGAGATAGATGAATAAAGAACAAAAGGCTATGTGCTGGGCAGCTAAAGAAAATATTAAACTCTTTCTACTTGATAAGAACGATTCATTTTACAAAAGAAGAAAATTATTCAGACAAGCATGGAAATTAAAAATAGATCTAAGTGATGATGTAGATGCTGAAGAGTGGGAAAAATTGAATGATGATCTTGAAAGGGGATAAAAAATGACAGTTAAAGAGTTAAAAGAAATATTAAGTGAATACAGAGACGATGAAGAAATTATGTACTGGGATGCAGAGGAATGCAAACATTATCCACCAGTAATTAGTCCTAATTATAAAAATATGGACAAAAATGAAATTAAAATTATAGAAATTGATAGATATTGTTAATACACAATATAAAAAGAGGTGAGAATTATATTTACAAAATATAAAGAAGTAGTTACTAGAAACGATCATAAATGTTTTTCATGTGGATGCACTATTATAAAAAATAGTTTGGTCAAATATGGGGTTACTACAGATACGGAAGTTACAAATGATTCAAGAAAAATAGTTTCTGCTTACTGGTGTAATACATGTGTAGATAGCACCAAACATGCAAGATAAAAAACACACAACAAAAATTAAGGAGGAGTTTTAATGGAATTGAAAGATACAAAAATATTTATTCCTGAAATACCAAAAGAGTGGGAACATCGACTACGTTCTGGTAACACAAATATTTGGAATGACAATTTTTATAAAAATGAGTTGCCTGAAATTAGACTGGAACCACCCACACGAGGATTGTATGCTAAAAGGTTTGAAGATGGTTGGTATTGGGTTTGTGGATGTAGTAAATGTTTAAAGAACAACGAGAAATATTCTTATATTACTTGCGAGGATCATGACCGCTGTATTACTTGTGGAACTCATAGAAAGGAACTTACTGAAATACCTTGGGGCCATCCAGATGGTTTTCAATGCAAACCTTGTAGCAGAAGAGAACATGAAAAAGAAAAAGAGGAAGCATTGAGAGTATCGAAAAAGAATAATCATTCTAAATATGATTGCTGTAATACGAGTGAAATAATTTGTCCAATATGTGCTTCAAACTGTTCAAATGAGGATATGTATGAACCTGGAGAAGAAGAAATCACTTGTTATGTATGTGATACAGAGTTTATTGTAGAAATCGAATATGAGTTGAATTATACATCAAAACTTAAAAATTAATTACACAATATAAAAAAAGCATGACGTGGAGGTAATAAATGTTAAGAAAAGATGATCCGGTTTATTATAAAGTCAAAATGAAAGAATTAATAAAATCTGCACATGAAAATGGACTTGAAGTAGGAGCAGATAATGAATTAGGGCTTACACATATATATTTTAAAAGTGGCATAGAGCGTGCCGGGGTATCAATAGTATCAAAAAAAATATAACAAAATTTAAGGAGTGAAAATTATGATTATATATGCAAATAGTAGAAAATCCGGAAAAACAACAGAAGCTATTAAACTAGCAGCTTCAACACATAGCTTATTGATAGTACCTAATCAGGACATGGTACATTTTGCAGAAAGACAAGCACGAGAAATGAATTATCCTGTACATGTAATGAGTGCTAAAAACTATTTTAATCCAAGAAATGCAGGCAGATGCAAAGATGAAAGAATAGTTATAGACGAACTTGATAGTGTGCTTAGAAGTTTATTTGGGTGTGAAGTAATAATGGCTACAACTACAGGATGCACAGCTGATATAGAAATTAACGAGACAGATTTCAATAACTATAGAATTAAACATACTGGAATGCAAACAGTTAAACCATCAGATGCACCTGCTCCAAAAGGACCAGGGAGACAACGTTAATACACAATACTAAGAAAGTACGAAATACAAAAAAATGGCGGTGTAAAAATGAATGATAGAAATTTTAAAGGCGTATGGATTCCAAAACAAATTTGGGAATGTCCAACATTAACGCTGCAAGAAAAAGTATTTTTTACTGAAATTGAAAGTTTAGATAATGAAGAAGGATGCTTTGCTAGTAACGGATATTTTGCAGATTTTTTCGGACTATCTAAAACAAGAGTAAGCCTAGTAATAAAATCATTAATAGAAAAAAAGTATATAACCTCATTAATTATTTATAGAGAGGGTACC
>NZ_JAENWL010000127.1 GCF_016650095.1 Clostridium sp.
GACACTCAAACACATTCCACAGCCAATACATTTTTCTTGTATAAGTTTAAGGGTTACAACATTTTTTAAATATTTATGTTTCATGAAAAATACCTCCTTAGAAATTATTAGAATGCAAAATTACTAACTAACAATAGTATGCTTCCTAAAACTATTGAGATTGCTATAAGTGGTACAGCTACTTTCATTTCCTTAACAACTCCAGACAAAGATGTATAAGTTGAACATCCAGTGAAATTCATAGCATAATATGAAGCTACAGATGGTAAAATCAATAAATAAGCTACTGAATTTAAAAAGTTAACATTCGGAGTCCGCCAATTTAAAATAACTATTAATAGCGCCCAGAGAAGTCCTATTAACCATCCTTTAAATGAAAATGCGTTACCTGGTATCCATGGCAAAAACATAGGTACTAATACACAACCTGAAAAAATTGCTCCAAGGTAAGCAATTACATCTATACTTTTAAAATTTCCTATGGATAATAAGTTTAATAAAAACATTATTCCAAAAATTATTAGAGAAGATTTTAAAGAACCAACAATTTCAATAGGAGTTAAAACTAGTCTATCAAGTAAATTGAATCTTACCTTACGCATTTCTGGGGTTGCCTTCATTTCATTATTTAGAAAGTGCGGTATATCTTCTGCTCTAACTGGACCATAAACTACTTTAAAGCCACTTTTCTTTTGTACCTCGTGAGCTGAAACCCCTGTTGCACTTAATTGAGGTAATATAAGAGTTTTGTGAGTAACTACTTGGGATAGATTAACTTTCTTAATGCGGTATGCAAGTTCATTTGTACCAAAGGTTCCCTTAGAAGCTGCACACCAAACATTAATCCCCTTTGTATCAAGCACAAGTATATAGGTATTTACTCCTGTTAATTCTTTTCTTAAAGCATCAAAGCTCATTTTATAGTTCCCTGTAACCATTACAGGAGAATTGCAATCGGGTGTCCCTAAGCTGTAAAGACCAGGAATTACATTGAAATTCATTCTATTTATTCCCCATCTAGCTTTAAAGGAACCCATGATATCACTAAAAGTTAGTTTGGATGTTGATTTTGTGATGTTAATATTAGTATTATTATTACTGCAACAAGTTGTCACTTTCCTATTTGAATTCATTTTTAACATAGCATTTCTCCTAACCTTATTTAGAATACAATATATTGTAATGAGGTGTTGCACTCATTTGGAGATCAGATGAGTTTTATTTTGGTTAAAATCGAATTTAATCCAGTTTTAACCTCATGCTTTATTTGGTTTTGGATATTGAAACTCTCGATTATTTTAAACCTAACAGTTTACCTAATGTCTTATTCTTCGTTTCTATTGCACCTTGTGGACAAAGTTCCTGACAACAGAAGCATCTTATACATTTACTGTAATCCCATTTTGGAATTACTTTATTTCCTTTCTTTATAAAGGATATGACTTCAGGCTTTTGTGGGCAAACTTCATCACATCTCTTGCAACCAATACATTTCTCTTCTATTACAACTGGATTGGGTGCAACCATTGAGGTTAAAAAATGAGTTACGGAAGGGCTTACAAAATAAAAGCTGCCGCCTTTTCTTGATAGCTTAAAGTCTTTACATTTCATTGACTCTATTTTTTCTCCTAATACCTCTATATCTTCTGGTAGAACAGCCCCCCACTTTGAATCAAAGGCTTCTTTTAAAAGGGGGATTTTTAAAACGTCATTATAACCAATTAACCTAACTGCAACTGAATCCACAGCGGTTAAACATTGGCCCATAATTATAGTATCCATCTTTTTAGGAGTTCCACTTTTAGGCCCATTTCCCTCCATTGCAATTATTCCATCAAGAATTGCAAAGCTAGTGTTAACCACAGTATTTACATCTAATAGCATTTTACTGAAATTATTAGCGTCTGGCATTCTTGTGTGCCATGTTGCTTTTTGAGTACCCGGAACACAACCGAATTGATTCTTAACTGCTCCAGTATAATATGCCATAGCATGGGTTTTTAGCTTTGGAAGTGTAATCACAACATCAGCTTCATAAGGTGCCCTAGCTATATTCCAAGATTTACATAATATAGAGTTTTCAAGCATTACATGAATATCTTCTTTAAAATCATCAAAAACAACCCCGTATCTGTTAGCAACTTCCATAAGTCCTGACTTTTCAGCTGCTTTTCTTGAATCTCCAAAACCAGGCGAATCTCCAAATGTAATATTTTCGCTGTATTCTTTAACTATTCTAACTACTGCTTCAAAAACTGCGTAATGAGTTATAACTGGTGATCCTTTTTGTTCTATACTAAGAAAATTAGGTTTTAATAAAACTTTACTATTTTTAGGTATAAGTTTTCTTAAAAAAGAATCCCCACCAAGAAGTTCAAAACCTTCTCTTAGTGTTTTTTCTATTAGTTCTACGTCATATTCTGTACATTTTAAAAGTGCAACGCTTTCCATAATAACTACTCCTTTATCCTTTAATCGAATGCTGCAGGGCTAGCATCTTGCTTACATTCATAACTAGTTGTTCATTTACCCTACATATTAAAAACTTTCCCCTTTTCTCTGTGGTAATTAGTTCTGCGTTCACTAATTCTTTGATATGATGAGAGACTGTCGGTGCTCCAATACCCAAACAAGCAGTGATATCTGCAACGAAGCATTTACCACCGGCTTCAAAACCGGCTTCGTGAGCCTCGGCAATTTTAAAATATAACTCTAATCGATTCTCATTAGAAAGAGCTTTAAATATTTTTGCCATTTTTCGTGTATTCATTTTTATTAACTCCCAACCAAAGATATCATTATTCGATAACCATCGAATTGATTCTAGCCTATAATAAGATTCTTGTCAATATAGAACTCATTTTAAGTCGGTTCCTTTGTTTATTCCATGATGTGGTTTTTATTACTTTATAACAAAAACTATATATAGTCATGTATATATGCCCATTTACATGTAAATGATATAATATTGAAATAAATCATTTATCAATTATTAATATGTTACTTATTTTTAATATGTAAGGAGGAACAAAATGAGATATGACCTGATAGCATCGCAATCCATTGAAATAAATATAGGTAATTCCAAACTTTGGGATGTTTTGACAAACCCTAAAATTATTCAAGAATATCTTTATGGGACTCAAACAATAACTGATTGGAAAATTGGAAGTAAAATAATGTTTCAGGGTGAATTTAATGGTCAAAAATATTGTGACATGGGTGTAATAAATGAGAATGTATTACATGAATTACTAAGTTATAGCTTTTGGTCTAGTTTTTCTGGATTAGAAAATAGACCTGAAAATTATTCTCTGATAACATATAATTTAGAAAGTATAGATTACAATAAAACTAAATTCACATGGACGCAAAAGGGTCATCCAGATGAAGAATCTTGCGCACATGCAGAAACCCAAATTGGAGAATTACTAAAAAACATAAAAGAAATAGCTGAAAAAAAATAACATGATATAAATACACTCACATAAGTGGGTGTATTTATATTAATAGGCAATATTATTTTATATACAGTTTTTGTTGTGCAACATTACATATTATTATTATTATTATTATTATTATCCTCTTAATATTTTTAGTACTTCTTCACCATGTTCATCTGGTTTAACTTTTTCATAAGTTTTAATTATAATTCTATTTTCATTAATAATAAATGTTGAACGTACAATTCCCATAGATGTTTTGCCAAACATCTTTTTTTCCTGCCATGCTCCATAAGATTCAATAACACTATGGTCAGGATTACTTAACAAGTAAAAAGGCAATTTATGTTTGTCCTTGAATCTTTGATGTGAACTAGCATCATCCTTGCTAACACCAATAACAATCGCTTCAGCAGCCAATATATCATCATATACATCTCTAAAACTACATGCTTCCTTTGTACAACCAGGAGTATTATCCTTTGGGTAAAAGTAAAGAACTACTTTTTTACCTTTAAAATCTCCTAAAGTTATATCCTGATTTTGCTCGTTCTTCAATGTGAAATTAGGTGCTTGATCTCCTTCTTTAAGCATAATTACGACTCCTTTCATTTTAAAAAAAAATTCATAATTGATTAAAACTACACTAGATATATAATTTAATTTGTATTATAGCATATGTCTATCAACAGTATACCATTTACTTGTACTTTTATTTGTTTAAGTGTCTATTAGGGCACTTTTTTTGTCGATTTCTATAGTGTGGCAATTACTAGACAACGCGCATATGGTATAAATAAATAGGTTAATGCGCATTTATAAAAGTAATGTAAAGATAGTTTTTCAGGGGGAATAATAATGTATAAGATAGAGACTTTATATCATTATTGCAGTGTAAATACATTTCTAGCAATAGTACAAGATAAATGTATAAGATTATCTGATTTAAATAGGACAAATGATTATATGGAAAAAAGATGGGCTACAAAACTTATCGGAGGGGTGTTAAAGGAAGAACTAGAAAACTTTGATATAAAGATAGACTTAACAGAAGATTATTGGTATGAGGATGGGGTAAGTAATCACTTGCAATATTATAATAAGGAAATAAAAAGAGTGGTTTACGATACTAGGCCAATATTAATAACTTGCTTTTCTAAAGAAAAAGACAGTTTAAGTCAATGGAGAGCTTACGGTCAAGATGGAGAAGGGGTATCTATAGGATTTAATTATAAACAGATTAAAGATTTAAAAAACAACTGTAAGAATATATCAGTTGAAATGGTTATGTATAAAGAAAATAAACAAAAGGAAAAATTAGCAGAATTAGTACACGCCGCAATTTTATATATGAAGAAAATGTTTGAAGATGACTTACTTAAAATATCAAATGATTTTAATGAATATTTTACAGAAAAATTCGATGGTTTTTGTGAGGTTTTAATAGAACATTTAGAAAAGATAAGTTGTGTTATTAAAAATCCAGCATTTAGTGAGGAAAAGGAAGTAAGAATAATCTATGATCCACAACTATATAATAACAAAGTTACTGGAGGTATGACTTTGGAGGAAAGTGAAAAATATTTTAAAAAAGGAGAAGAAATCAATAAGTACAAGATAAGTCCTATTAAATATTACTTTAAAAATAACCAGCTAGTTGCATCTTGTGATATTGATTTTACAGAATTAATAAAAGAACAAGTTATCAATGAAATAATAATTGGTCCAAAATCTAAGATAACAGAAAATGATATATATTATTTTTTACTATCAAATGGATACGATGCAAATAGTATAAAAATAAGTCATACAGAAGCAACATATAGGTGACATGTGTTGTTTTTTTTGTCCGAATTGTTGGGGTAGATTAAGATACTTGAAATTTGGGTATATTTAAGAAAAAACTATTTATTTGAATATGCGTAAGTCAAACTCGTATATCGATGCGGCATAAAAAATTTAGGAGGAAAAGATGTTTAATAAGAATGATAATAGTGAAAATAAAAAATTTAAACTTGAATATGATAATTCAAGTTTATTAACAGTATGTTGTAAAAAAATTATAGATACAAAAACTGGAACGAACTATTTAATAAATATTGAAGATTATGCTGGAGGATTAACTGTATTATTAGATAAAGATGGAAATGCTATGCTCTCGCAAGTGAAATTGTAAAATACTTAAAGAGGATGAGGAATTAGCCGGCATCAAAATTACTTGATTTATGTTGCTACTATAGAGTAACATAAGTGATTAATTCATCTATATTCCTCTTCCTTGTAAAATCTACTGGCTTATCATAGCTGGATAGCATGCCTTTATCATCAGGTGTTAAGTCTTTTTTTATTTTCAACTTCCATTTTAGTAAAGTCATAATTACTTTATAAGTAGGCTTTAGTTTATCAAAATTAAATCCACCCCTTAAATAAAAAAACTTTATATGTTTCTGTTCCATGGGAGTAAAGTTCTTATCTCGTACTTCTCTCATAGCAGCTTCCCTAAAGGGCGACGCTCCCGTCGCAAAAACAACAATTTTTTTATCTTTAAGCATTTCAAGGTTTTTTGTTATTAGTTTTACTCCATTGATACCAACAGCATACAAACCACCGCCATAAATCACGGTGTCATAAGCTGTAAGCGTATTGATATTAACCTTTGAAGCATCCAAAATATCAGCAGATAACTCCTCTGCAATCCATTGTGCATAGTTCTTTGTAAAACCTGTTTTGGACTTGTATATTACCACAGTTTTCATTATTTACGCCTCCTGATAATTTCAAAATTTAAATGCAACCTATTTACTAACACCTTTAACAAGTATTTCTGTATAAGAGTTTATTGTGTCATTTATCATATTTTCATCATAGATGTTATTTAAAACGATGATATTCACCATACCAAAGATACCTGTAGTTAATAGAAATGCTGTGAATTTCGTATTATCAATAGCAAAATCCCCTAATGAAATCCCCCTATTTAGTATATCTATAAGAAGATTCATAGCATCGTTATCATTAGACGTCTCCAACATAGTATTAACACCACTCAAAAGTGTAGCTTTAAAATGCTCTCTGTGGGTTAATAGTAACTGTGAAAGTTTTAAAAGACCTGTTTTCAAGGCTATTTTAGGTGTCATAGTTTTGAAATCAATACATAAAAGATCATTATATATTCTATTATAGTTATCAATGGTAATTGCCTTTATAATGTCATCTTTATTTTTAAAGTAGTTGTAAATCACAGCGGGCGAGTATTCAATATCATTTGCTAGTTTTCTAATAGAAAGCTTTTCATAGCCATACTCTATTATGAGTTTGCTTGCACTGTCAAATATTTTTCCCTTTATCGATTCTTTCTCTGCTTCTCGTCTTTCGGTTATTCCCATATTTGCACCTCCATATACTTTATGTGAACACTGTTTATTATATCAACGATGTATATAATTGTCAACATATAGAAGATATTACAAATATATATTGACTATTTCCAATTACAACTGTAAACTAATATTAAGAATTACAAATGTAATCGCCTGGAGGTGGAATAATAATGAGTGAAATCCCTAAAATATCAAATGCGGAATGGGAAGTTATGAAAATAATATGGAATTATTCTGAAATTTCATCAGTCAACATTATACAGGAACTAAAAGATAAATCAGAGTGGAAACCAGCTACTGTTAAAAGTCTTATAAACAGATTATTAAATAAAAATGCAATTAGTTTTAATAAATTAGGAAATGAATATTTATATTTTCCATTGGTATCAGAAGATGAATGTATAAAACTTGAAAGTAAGTCCTTTATTAATAAGGTATTTAATGGATCTATTAAATCTATGCTCTTATCATTTGCAGAGTCAAAAGAAATATCAGAAACGGATATAGAAGAATTGAAAAACATACTAAACCAATTAAATAAAAAGGAGGATTGTAATGATTTCAAAGTATAAGAAGGTAAATATTAAAACTATATTACTCGGAACTATTATTGTTGTTATTTTGGGAGGACTCGGTGTTGCGCTAAATACTTCAAAATCGCAAGCAAAAACACAAATTAACATTGCTAATGAATTTGTTAAAAATTTTTATGAAGTAGATGCACTAAAAATAGCTGATTATGAGAAAATGCTTAAAGCAAGCGCTAATCTCACACCTGGTAATAAAACAGCAGAAGATAACTACCTCAAAGCAGTGAGTTCATTTGATAAAAACATTCAACCTTTAATGACAGTAACAGGATATAATAGTATTATTGGAAATAGGTACAACACTCCGACTACCTTAGTTTGTGTTAAAGGTAATTATACTGTGCAAGTGACAGACATTATTCTAGAAAAAAATTTATATAGTGAGAAAGAAGATAAAGCTGGGTATCATTATGAAGCTAAATTGAAGTTTACTTCTACTAATGGGAAGGACGATCGAAGTGACACTGCAAAAGGATATATAGGGCTTTTAAAGGAAAATAGTCAATGGAAGGTGTCTATTTATAAATCAGAAGCAGACCCTAAATTGTATAAAGAGATAATGATGAAAACTATGAAAGAATAAATGATTCTTAAAAATATGAATCAAAAACTATTATTGCAATGTCATAACAGCCACAAAATAGCAATGATAATAGTATTAAATAAAATATCGGAGGAAATTAATTATGTTTAATCCAGATTTTTCGGATGCAGTAAGAGTAATCGATACCTTAACAAGTAGTAATAATACCATATTCGAAGTGCTTGAATATAAAAAACCTAGAAACGGTAGTGTTTTGGGCACTGGTGCTACAAACACCACCCCAACACAATATGGAGGGGAAAAGCTCCGTCAAGTCAGAATTAACATCAACGAGGGAGGAGTGCTAGTACAACCTGGGGAGCTCCAATTTATGAAGGGACCAATTGAAATAGAAATTCAGAAAAATGCACCTTCTGCCTCAAAGGGATTTTTTAAAAGTGTGGGTACAGGAGAAGCTTCATTTACCTCAAGGTATTACGGAAAATACGGTGAAATATATTTAGATCCCTCATATAAGTATTTTTATGTTTTAGAATTATTTGATGAAGAGATTATTTTAGATGATGGAATGTTCTATTGTTGTGAAGACACCATTGAACTTTCTGTACATACAAATAAAAATGTAGCTACAGGAATAATAAGCGGAGATGGTTTAAGACAACCGAAACTAAGTGGAAGTGGCATCGCCATTTTAGAAAGTTATGTTCCATTCGATGAAATCCTTATTTATGAATTAAATAATGAGACGTTAAAAATTGATGGTAATTTTTCAATTGTCATAAGAGGTAAAATAGATACACAAATAGAAAAGTCAAAGCACGAAGGATATTTACAGACATTCGTAGGAACCGGTGAAGTTTGGATCGCACCTACTAAAAAAAATAGACCAATGAACGTATAGTCCACATTTTAAAACA
>NZ_JAENWL010000375.1 GCF_016650095.1 Clostridium sp.
AGCATCATCTTTTAATTGACTGTTTTTAAGCTGCATAAGCGAAGTCTGTCTTTCATTTGTAAAATCTTCATTAGTTGAAAAGTTAAGTTCTAAAATATTATTCCCAATAGTTCCAGACAGTACTTTTTTAGCAATTTCTAAATATTTAAAGTATTCATCTTCATCTAAATTTAGAAAGCTTTCTCTAAATTTTAAAATAGTATGTTTTTCTCCATTAACATAGCAGCCACACATTTTAGTGAAGGTGCATTCTTCTTTTTTAAAACGTCTTTTTAACTCAAGTATATCTTTTCTCCTCATGTATAAACTCCTCAATTTATAGACAAACCTTACGTAAATTTATAGTTTAAGCCGTTTGTCTTTAGAAAACACAAACTTCCAGTTTATGCTTTCTTTAAATAATCTTAAATGCCTTACAAATAGATTGCTAACTAATTATTTTGTCATTAAAAGGTACATTTTTCATAGCAAGATTAAATAAGAACGGATACTCCTTTTGAATATAATCCATGTATACTAACCATTCTTCTGAAAGGTATTTATACACTCTTATAGCGTCTGCTCTTAGGTGAATCATATCAGCCTCACTTAATGTTTTATTCCTATTTCTAAATTTTATTTCGTGATACAAATGAGTAATTGCTTGTATTAAGTCTGTAAATGTATCATGCTCTGTTAAATAAGGATTTTCTAAGAATTTAATAAAAACACCTTTATTGGTTTGTAGAAGTTCATAGATGTTATAAATATCTTCTATTCCTAGTTCAATGTTATCCTTATGATTATCAATAGCTTTTCTTAAACTATTAAAATCATTATCAAAGGCTTCATCTATCTCTGATATTAAACAGCCTATTTCACAGCAATTTTTATCTTTTGAAGCCAGTTTGCACAAAAGCTCATTTCCCACCTCTTCAAAAAATATTTCAATTAAGATGTTAATCTTCTGATTCTTTTTTCTATTGTCTCTTTTCTCCAGAATTCGATCAATAATCACAACTGTAACTAACACTTCAATTGGGATAAATGCTAAGTCTTCAGTCATAAATAGTACTATATGGTGAAGGTCTTTAAAAATAATAAAGTTAATGAAGTATAATAAAAACGAAACTGCTAAGAACAATATAGTAAGCTTTAAAGTGTGTCTATCTTTTTTTATATAAATTCTCCCCCTTCCTTTTGTGATTGTAAAAATGGTAGTGCTCATTTAAATAGTCCTACATTAATATTTTGTCACTATTTTTATAAACATAGCCACATTATAACACCTACATATACAGTATGACAAAGTAAAAGAGTAGAGATTATTTATAAATTCATACTCACTAGGGCGACAGGTACTTGTAAAATAATGTGAGGGAAAATATAACTATACTCAAATTATGGTATAATTAAATATATATTTTATAACTAATTTGCAATTTATTATGCATTGGTTATATCTATAGTAGTCTATCTTGTTTGATTAGTAATATTACTGGCAATGTAGGCGGTTATGCAGGTCCTGTTATTGCTTTTTTAATTTTATTGATCATAGTACCTATCGGGTTAGGTTTGAAAAATGGTTACAAATAGAGCATATATTTTCTAAAATAAAAGCTTAAGTCGTATACTAAACATGAGATAAAAAGGAGATTACAATAAATGGAATTGAAAATTAAATATAAAGTGAAAAACGATAGTGAGTTAATCAAAGAAGTAATGAAGCTAGATTCAATGGCATATCCAACTTATATGCAAGGAACCTATGATACTATTTATGCACGATTCAAAAAAAATGAAGATTCCTTTATATTAGCTTATAATGGAAGTAAGCTAGTGGGTTATTTATGCTTTTTTCCAATTAGTGATAATTTGCTTAATAAAATATATAAAGAAGATAATATTTATGATACAAATATTTTGCCTAAAGACATAAGAAGTTATGACAAGGTAGATATTTACAACATATATATAATTTCTATTGTAGTGCATCCTGAGTATCAAGGTTCAAATGTAATTAAATTTATTGCACAAAGCTTTGAGCAAAAAATAGAAATGATTAATACTTGTGGATATAAAATAGATAAATTAATAGCTACAGCAGTCTCAGATAAAGGTATGAAATTTTTAGAAAAACTAAGTTTTACTAATGTTAGGATATTAAATGAAGGTTTCTTATTGTATGAATGTCATAAAGAGAACTTACATTATTTGGGCTAGGGAAAAATATGAGTAATTATAATGCAGATGTATTTATAATAAATATTATTGTCAATATTAAGAAAGAAAAAGAGTATTTAAGTAATTCATGTTTTAAGGTTGAGTAACACTTTTCTAGATCACCTAAATACAAAACATAATTTCCTATATTTAATTAAACATTCCAAGTGTTATAATAAGGAAGAGGTGATAAAGAAATGTCAAAAAAGACTTTGAAAGTGACTCTGTTTGTAACATTAGGCATTATTTTAATAGTAATAGCAGCGTTTATGTATACTTTTTTTACAAAGGGAGCTAGTGCAACTGAAACCTTTAATACATATAAGAACAATTGGGTAAAGAAAGACTATAAAAGTATGTACGACATGCTTTCGGTTAAAACTAAAGGCGCAGTAACGGAAAAACAATTTATAGATAAATATACTGCTATTTATAAGGGTATAGAGGCAAAAAACATATCGATTAAAGTGGAGAATGAAGATCAAATCAAGGAAGGGAACAAAAAAAATGTTAATATACAATTTTCTCTAGTTATGGATACTGTTGCAGGGCAAGTAACGACTCCAGGCTACCAGGCAAATATGGTAAAGGAAAAAGTCGATAATAAAAATCAGTGGACAATAGGTTGGGATGAGAAAATGATATTCCCTAGTATGGATTCAGGAGATACAGTTAAGGTAACTACGGACCTTGCCACACGTGGAGAAATTTCTGATAGGAATGGAGTATTACTTGCTAAGAATACAGATGATGAAATTGTTACTCTGGGCTTAGAACCTATTAGATTCGTAAAAAATAAGGATGCTAACATAGCTCAAATGGCTAAAATACTTGATATTGACGCTTCGGTAATAGAAAATAAATTAAAAGGTAATGAAGATTCTAATCAGTTTATACCAATTATTAATATATTGCGTAATGAAACAGCAAAAATAAGTGAAGTTATGAAGATTGTTGGAGTATTGCCAAATATATCTAAAGGAAGAATATATCCAGGTGGAGAAGCATTTGGGTCACTTATAGGGTACATTAGACCTATAACTGCTGAGGAACTAGAAAAGAACGTCGGTAAGGGTTATAGTTTTTATAGCATGATAGGTGCAAGAGGTCTAGAACAGGTGGATGAGCAGCGACTTAAGGGTGAAGATGGAGTAACAATTTATATATCTAAGGTTAAGGATAAGAGTAAGGTTGTAATTATTAAAAAAGAATCTAAAGCTGGTGAAAATATAAAATTATCAGTAGATATTGAGTTTCAAAAGAAAATATATAAGGAGATGAAGGGGGAACCAGGAGCTTCAACTGCTATAAATCCAAAAACCGGAGAGGTATTGGCTATGGTAAGTTCGCCGTCCTTTGACTCAAATGCTTATACAACATATAAGTCTAATACTCAACTAGCAGCATGGAAAGCTGCTAATGAACCATTTAAAAATAGATTTAG
>NZ_JAENWL010000160.1 GCF_016650095.1 Clostridium sp.
GAGTGTATAGACCAACTTGGAGAAATAACTGCTTGTTCATTTTTCATAACAATATGTCTTGTCTCATCTGGAGTTCCCATAAGATGGAACACAACATTATCTGCATCCATATCAAAGTATAAATATACTTCCATACGTCTATCATGAGTATGACAAGGCATTGTATTCCATACACTACCAGGCTGCAACATTGTCATTCCCATAGCCAATTGACAACTTTTGCAAACTGCTGGATGTATATATTGATTTATTACTCTCTTATTACATTCTTCATCGCTACCAGCTTTAACTTTTTTAGCTTGTTCTAATCCGATTTTTACTGTTGGATAATTTTTATGTGCTGTAGCGCTATTTACATAAAATTTAGCAGGACTCGATACATCTTTGCTTTCAAAACTAATTTCTTTAATTCCAAGGCCTACATAAAGTGCGTCTCTAGCTCCAAGTTCATATTTTTCACCATCTAAAGTAACTGTACCCGCTCCACCGATATTAATAACTCCAAGTTCTCGTCTTTGAAGAAAATAATCACAACCTAAAGCTTTACTTCCTTCTAAAGTGAGAGCTTTATCTGTTGGCACAATTCCCGCTACTATTATTCTATCAATATGGCTATAAACCATTTTTATTTCACCTTTCACAAATAAATCCTCAATTAAAAAATGTTTTCTAAGCTCAGTTGTATCGTATTTCTTTGCATCTTCATTATGACTTGAATATCTAATTTCCATTATAATTCCTCCTAATATTAATTTTATGTTTTTTATTGATAATACCTCTATAATTGATAATAACTTTATAGATAAGTAAAACTTTCGTCTAATTTTTCTAACTAAATTATCTTACTAACCATCCGCCATCTACAGCTAAAATATGTCCATTAATATAATCCGACGCTTTACTTGATAAGAATACAGCTGTTCCCATTAGATCAAAAGGATCTCCCCATTTGCCAGCAGGTATTCTATCTATAATATCTGCATTTCTTGCTTCATCCGCTCTTAATGCCGCTGTATTATTTGTTGCAATCCATCCTGGTGCAATAGCATTTATTTGAATATTCTTCTCTGCAAGCTCATTTGCAAAAGCTTTAGTTATTCCTGCTAAACCATGTTTACTTGCAGTATATGCTGGAACAAACTTACCTCCTTGAAATGATAGCATAGAAGCAATGTTTATAATTTTCCCTGATCCTTGTTTAACCATTATCTTAGCAACATCTTGACTTAAATAATAAACTGCATTTAGATTTAAATCTATTACAGTTTTCCAGTCCTCATCTTTGTACTCAAGAAGTGGTGCTCTCTTAATAGTACCTGCATTATTTATTAAAATATCAACCGTGCCATATTCTTTTACACATGCTGCTACAGCTGCCGTAATTTCTTCTCTTTTGGATAAGTCTGCTTGAAAAAAAGTAACTTTTCTTCCTTCAGCTTCTATAAGGGTTCTAGTTTCGTCCCAATTAGTGCCATGAGTAGGGATAAAAATGTCTGCACCAGCTTTAGCGAGTGCTACTGCATATCCCTGCCCCAGGCCCGTGTTACCGCCAGTTACTATTGCAATTTTACCCTTTAGTGAAAAAAAGTCCATTGAAAATTCATTTACATTTGTACCCATTTTATTTGCTCCTTTTTTATTTATTATTATACAAAATAATGCCTTAACTCATTGTATATTCTATCTCCAAGTCTATTGATATTCCCGTGAAGATGACGATACATAACCTCATGCAATTTTTCCTTATCACAATTTTTAATAACCTCAAACAATTCAATGTGTTCTTCATTTAACCTTTCGAAACATCCTATTTCAACTATATCAAGCATTTTGAACCTAGTATAATGAACTTGCGATTCTTGTATTATTTTCCACAATCTTGTTTTTCCTGCAAAATCGAAACAAATACTGTGAAACTCACTGTCAGCATTATAAAATTCACTTGGTTCTACTACTGGCTTTTGAAGAATCTCCTTTTGCTTTTTAAGATTTTCAGAAAGCTTATTGATTAATTCATCATTAACCATTCCTAGAATATCTTTTATTACTGTACTTTCAAGCACTGTACGCATATAAATTAATTCCTTTATAAATTCCATATCAAGCAAGGTTACATAGGTACCCTTTTGAGGAACAATTTCTATGAACTTTTCACTTCTAAGCATTATAAAAGCTATCTTTACTGGAGTTCTTGATACATTATACTGTCGTGAAATTTCATTTTCACTAATAAGTTGACCAGGGTAAAGTTTCAAATTAATAATATCATCCTTTAGTGCAAGATAAATTTCATCGCTATTCATGCTTTTAAATTGTTTATTGCTCATAAAGCACATCCTTATTGACCACTTGCATGCTTGCATGCAAGTTCATTAATGTTAGTTTATCATATTTTTTATGTTATGTAAATGATTTATGTATATAATAATCACTATAGTAACAAAGTTACTATAGTGATTATTATTTCAGAAACATTATTTTGTAGCTATTATTTCATCAATTAATTCTTTCCATTCTGGGTGCTCTGCATACATAGGTTTAACTCTATCCTGGAATGCTTGATTATCATCTAGTTTGGTAATAGTAACTTTACCTTTTTCAACTATTGTAGCTTCTGCTGCATTGGACTGTTTAAGCCATTCAGCTCTCTCTACCTCTGCACCTACATCAGCGGCTTTTCTTATTATTGCTTGATCATCTGCAGATATTTTATCCCAAGAAATTTTACTAAACGCTATCATTTCTGGCACTCTTGTATGTTCATCTATTGTAATAAACTTTGCTATTTTATAATGATTAGATGATAAATAACTAGGCAAGTTATTTTCAGCTCCATCAATTACTCCAGTTTGCATTGCATTATAAACTTCACCATAAGCCATTGGGATAGGTAATGCACCTAAAGCCTTAACCATATCCATCATAGGTTTACTTTCTTGTACTCTTATCTTTAAACCTTTTAAGTCATATGGTGTTTTTACAACTCTTTTTGCATTATAAAAACTTCTTGCTCCAGAATCTAACCAACTAAGTCCTACAATTTGACTATTAGATTCTAAATCAGCGAATATTTTATCTCCAATCTCTCCATCTAAAACTCTAAACATTTGGTCTTTGTCCTTATAAAGATAAGGAAGACTTAAAACACCTATTTGTTTATTAAACTCAGCTAGAGGTGCAGCACTTATACGAATTGCATCTATTGCACCAAATTGAGCTTGTTCTATAGAGCTTTTTTCATCTCCAAGTAGTGCTCCTCCATATACTTCAATTTTTATTCTTCCATTGGTATTTCTTTCTACTTCATCCGCAAATGCTTGATCACCTAATATAGTTGGATAACCATCAGGTTGACTATCTGATAATCTTAGAGTAATTGATTTCGTTTCTACCTTCGGTGTATCATTCTTTTCAGTTGTATTAGCATTTTTATTACTACATCCAGAAAGCATTCCTACAGTAAGTACAAGACATGAAAATATTGCGATAAATTTCTTTTTATTCATTATTCACCCCTACTTTTTTAAACATATACAAAAACAAAGCCATAAATACACATTTAGTAAATACGGCTTTATCTTTATTTAATAGATAATTATATTCACTTTTTAATCTTTGAAACTACATAGTTATAAAAAGCTTTTTTTTGTTTTCCGAGCACTTTATTCGTTAGTACAAAACCATGTTTAGTCGTTGAAAATACAACAATCATGCTCGGTTTTTTTGATACGCCTTTTATCGTATTCCATTTTAAATCTGAACTTTGATTTTCAGTTTTTACATGAATTCCATTATCATCGAACCCTATCTCCATATCATGTGGAACCGCTCTTAACTGTCTTCTTGCCCTTCTATAAACAACTGCGGGCTGAATAACCGTAAACAAACAAATTACGAGTATCAAACCTATTTTAATAAAGCTGTTTACATCTCCCCAAAACCTTATCGACAAAAGGAACATGGCAACAGTAAAAATAATATTGCATACCCCTACAATTGAACTATAAATAGAATACATGGATAACTGCCAAAGATCAAAAGCTGTTGTTTGATAAGTAAACTTATATTTCATATCTCTCCTTAGCTAAATAATGATGGAAGCCATAAACTAACTTCCGGAATGAATGTTAGTAGTAATAGTGTAATTATCATACATACGTAAAACGGGAATGTAGCTTTTACAATTTTTTCCATTGGTACTTTACTAACTGCAGCACCAATAAATAGCACTGAACCAACAGGTGGTGTTAAAAGACCTATACCACAGTTTAAGATAATCATAATACCAAACTGAATAGGATCAATTCCAATTGAAACTGCAATTGGAAGCAATATTGGGGTAGCAATCAATATAATTGGAGCCATATCCATAATACATCCAAGAACCAAAAGGATAAGATTTAAAAGTAGTGCTAAAATAATTGGATTATCCGAAATCTGTACAATTGCAGCTGCTGCTAAATCTGGAACATGAAGAAATGTCAGACAATATCCAAAAATACTAGAAGTTGAAATCAGAATGAGTACGATAGAAAGTATATCCATAGTACCATCAAGCACTTTCCAAACACCCTTCCAATCGAGGCCTTTATAAATAAATACACTAACAAGCAAACTGTAAATAACTGCAATAGCTGCCGATTCTGTAGCTGTAAAAATACCAAATACTACACCTACTACAACTATCAGAACTGCGGCAAGAGCCCAAAAAGAAACACTAAATTGTTTTAACAAAACCGTCATGCTGAATTTGTCACCCTTTGGATAGTTTCTTTTAACAGAAATGATATATGAGCCTACCATAAGGGATATTGCAAGTATTGCGGCCGGCATATATCCTGCAAGGAAAAGACTTCCCACCGAAATACCACCTGCAGTAGTCGCATAAATAACCATATTATGACTTGGTGGAACTAAAAGTCCTTCAACTGATGAAGTAATGGTAACTGCCGTTGAAAAGTCAGCATCGTATCCTTGGTCTACCATCATAGGGATTAAAAGACTACCAAGAGATGCCGTATCTGCAGCTGCAGAACCAGAAATACCTCCAAAGAAGTATGATGCAACAATGTTAACCATCGCCATACCGCCTCTCATCCAGCCAACACAGGCAGTTGCTAGTGCAATGAGCTTTTCAGATATACCACCTGATCCCATAAGACATCCCATTGTAATAAAGAAAGGTACAGCCATAAGACTGAAAGAACTAATCCCTTTTACCATTTGTTGACAAATTGTTGTAAGTGGAAGTCCTAGGTACGTAAGACAAAATAAAGATGCAAGCGCTACTGCATAAGCAATAGGAAATCTTAAAAATACCATTATGAAAAAAGTGCCTAGTAAAATCAATATTGCCATACTATTAGCATCCATGAATATCCACCTCTTTTACAAAGAATAATTTAATATGATTATATATAGCATCTATTTCGAAAATAAACATTGCTATACCAGCCACTGGAATCGGAAAATACATCCAAAATTTAGAAAGACTTGGCATACTTACATAAGTTCCAATTGAACCAATTTGCACTGCAAATCTCCAACCTACTACTATCATAACCACAGCAAGTACCAAAATAGCACCATCTGCAATAAGATCCAAAACTATTATCAAATGTTTCGGCAAATACCTGTCAAATGCCGTCATACGAATATGAGCATTTCTTTTGATAGCTAAAGCAGCAGAAAGAACTGTCATATATGCCATACAAGTCAGAACTACCTCTTCACTCCATGCTGGATCTGGAATGAAAGGAATAAATCTACCAGCCACCGCCATGGTCGTAATGAGAATATCACCTATTAAAAGTATCTTGCATACGAAAAGAACAATCTTATAAGCCGTATCATATGCTGGTTGAATCTTATCAATTGTATTAAAAATTTTAGGCATACCTTACCTCCTCAAAAAAGTTAAGCACAGAGGTTGTAATCCTCCTCTGTGCATATAAAAACATTCTATTGACACTATTTGTACTGTGTTTCAATCTACCATTTTGTGAATCTTATTTCATGTCAAGAATTTTTTGATAAAGTTCAGCATTGTCTTTTGTAGCAGTAGCAATTACATCTTTACATGCTTCCTGCCAAGGTTTAATATCCTTAACTTCTACAATATTAACACCTTCTGCTTTTAAATCTGCTAGCACTTTATTTTCAGCTTCTTCAGAAATCTTTCTATTAAATTCTGATGCATATTTACCTGCTTCTGTAAGAATACCTTGTTGCTCTGTTGTAAGTTTATCCCAAGCTGCATCTGTAATGACTACTTGTATTGCACCAAGTGTATGGCCATCAAGAATCATGTTCGGTGCAACTTCTTGGAATGCATTTGATTTATAGTTGGCAATAGGCTGCTCTGCACCGTCTACTACACCAGTTTGTAATGCAGAATAAAGTTCACCGAAAGATACTACTGTAGGCGAAGCACCAAGTCCTTTTACCATACCATTCATAACAGGGTCATTTGATACTCTTATTTTCATACCTTTTAAATCTGCTACAGTTTTAACGGGTTTAGTTGTAAAGAAATGACGGAAACCTTCTTCTCCATAGAATAAGCCTCTAATTCCACTACCATTTTCGTGAGGCTCTAGAAGGAATTCAGGAGCTAAATCAGATGTGGCAAAATTCCAAAAATGTTCACGACTTACAAATGTATAAGGAATAGAAAGCAGTTTTGACTTTTCTCCACCATAGCTTGTAAGAGCAAATGCTGAGATACGGGACATATCAATTGTTCCACCACCGCCAAGCATTGAATCAAGTACATCGTTTTCTGCTCCTAAAACTCCACTTGCCTGAATATCAATCTTAATATTCCCCTTTGAAAGTTCTTCGACTTTTTCTTTAAATGCAGTATCTGTTTGACCAACAATAGTATCTGGTGGATTAACCTCAGCATATACAAGAGTAACCGCTGCTGCTGCTGCTGGTGTTTCTTCTTTTACAGGTGTTTCAGTTGGTTTTTTCATACCACAACCAGCTAATATACCTACAGTAAGTACAAGACATGAAAATATTGCGATAAATTTCTTTTTATTCATAATTTTTTCCCCCTACTAATTGTTTTTATTTTGTGTTTTTATCTATGTCCTTATCATACTATTCTGTGTAACCCTTTACTAGACGAATATCTTGCGATTATATGTAATAGATTGTCATGATATATATTATGATAATAAACATATATGTATTATGTTCATTATGGTCTATATTATACATCAACTATCACAACACATCCTTAGTATATAAAGCCTTTTGATACATTGACTTTTCACATAAAAAAAATTCTCATTACCATTTTAAATTCAAATGATAATGAGAAATCATATATTATTAAAATTATTTTAGAAAATCATCTCTTTGTGGGGTAAACACATCTAATATAGTTGAATCCTCTAATGCTAAAACACCATGCAATTCACTTGGTTTAATATAAAAAGTATCTCCAGCTTTTACCAATTCTTTTTTTCCTCCAACGGTTAGCTCAAAACTACCTTTTATAATATAACTGATTTGCTCATTTACGTGTTCATGAATTTCCCCAACTGCACCTTTAATAAAATTAACTTCCACCATCATCATATTCGAAACATGAGATAGTACCTTACGGGAAACACCCTTACCAAGCTCATTAAGTATAACATCATCATTTCTTACTATCATATCTTTTTCCTCCTTATAATTCTCTAGTTTATTGTTATTAATTA
>NZ_JAENWL010000427.1 GCF_016650095.1 Clostridium sp.
GAGAGAAGTTTACAGCAGAAGAAGCTCAGTATGCTATAGATAATCTGGAGTAATATATTGCCTTATAAATATAAAAAAACTAGCTTAAGCATCTAGTATAAAAGCTAGGTGCTTTTATACTAGCTAAATATGTTAGGGTCATATCCTCCCCTTATATAAGCTTGTCTTTCGTCCCAGGCAATATAAACACATGATATAATACCTATTACAATATGGGGAATTATACGCCCGCTTAATTGTTATTATGTGGAGTATTCGAGATATAAGGTTGATTCCCTTCTTATTTATTACCGCAGGTGCAAATATTTTTAATTATTTTCCTTGCCTCAAAAGTATGGTACATGCTAAAAGGGCTCCGGCAAGTTTGCTAGAGCTCTTCATATTGTAACTTATTTTTATACCCGTATTACTTTTTGAATTTAGTAAGTTGATTTCTATCTTCCATCTGAGGAGGCTCTTCCATCCACATATGTCTAATCATTAATTTCCCACCTTTTTTAGAAAGAGAAAGTAGATCTTTTGTTATTTTTGCAAATACAAAAGGCAAATCACTTCTCATACTAAATGACGAACCTAATGAATTAGCTCCTACCGCAAAATTAGATATTAAATCTACAACAAACATCATAAGTTTATCTGAAAATGGAGGCTGAATTGATGTAGTAGCTTTACCTGCCCATGTACTCGGAGGTTGAATATCACTTTGGAGAAATACACTAGTTAAATTAGTAATAATTTTTTTTGATAATTCTTTAGACTCTATCAAAAATTTATTCACATCACTTTCTTGTGCTACTTGAGCGAAGCCTGTCTTTAACTGCATACCTAATATATTGTCATCTATAAACTCATATATATAACCGATTTCAACTGTATTTAAAGCACGTTTATCAGAAAATATATTGATTACGTTCACATATTTTTCGCTTTCAATAAATTCAACTTTATTTGGCGCAGTTACATATGGTGGTTTTGCTAAAACACCTTTTTTTAACAAATATTCTGTACTTAAAACATAAAGCTTTTTAGAAACAGTATGGTCTAATGCAAATAATTCTTGAACCTCTTTCATGTAAGCAGTTGCTAAATATAGAGAACTAAACCCTACATTCATTTTCAATATTTGACGAAGAAACATTATATTAAAAATATCATCAAAAAGAGGGGGTGCATCTTTAAAGATATCTCTGTCATCAAATCCTTTGGGAATTACCGCATCTTGACTATTAAATATTTTTACAATTTCAGAAATAATATTTTGGCTTTCTATTACGCTCGAATTCAAAATATCTTTTGCTTCTACATCTATTGTACTTTCTCTAAATTGTTTAAATATTTCTAGCATTGCCGTTTTAATTTGATAAGTCATCCACAATCTTCCGAGTTCAGTTGAGGTAAGTTGTATTTTAGCTTCTGTAGTCATTTTAATCCTTCTTTCAATAAAATTCTTTAATACTATATATATTATTTTTTGAATTTGGTAAGTTGATTTCTGTCTTCCATTTGTGGAGGTTCTTCCATCCACATATGCCTAATCATGAGTTTTCCACCTTTTTTAGAATGAAAAAATAGATCTTTGGATATTTCTGTAAATATAAGTGGTAAATCGCTTCTCATACTGAACGATGTACCTAATGAATTATTCCCTATTGCAAAATTAGATATTAAATCTACAACAAACATCATGAGTTTATCCGAAAATGCTGGCTGAATTGCTGCTGTTGCCTTACCGGACCATGTACTCGGAGGTTGAATATCACTATTTAAACATACATTAGTTAAATTAGTGATGATTTTTTTCGATAACTCTTTTCCATCTATAAAGAATTCCTTAACTTCACTTGCTTGTGCTACTTGAGCGAATCCTGTCGTTAACTGCATGCCCAATATATTATCTTCTATAGACTCATAGATATATCCAATTTCAACTGTATTTAAAGCACGTTTATCAGTAAATATTTTGAACGCGCTCACATATTTTCTTTCCTCAATAAATTCAACTTTATTTGGCACAGTTACATATGGTGCTTTTGCTAAGACTCCTTTATTTAGCAAATAATTTGTGGTTGAAACATAAAATTCTTTAGCGACCATATAGTTTAAATCGAATAAATCTTGTACCTCTTTCATATAAGATGTTACTAAATAAAATGAACTTAATCCTAAATTAATTTTGCTTATTTGACGAAGAAACATTATATTAAAAATATCATCAAAAAGAGCGGGTGCATCTTTATAAGTATCCTTTTCATCAAATGCTATTGGAATGATTACATTTTGGTTATTAAAGATTTTTATTATTTCAGAGATAACCTTTTGGTCCTCTATTATACTTGCATCCAATATACCTTTTGCTTCTACATCTACAATACTATTTCTAAATTGCCCAAATAATATTATCATTGCAGATTTTATTTGATAAGTCATCCATAATCTTCCTAGTTCAGTTGATGTAATTTGTATTTTAGCCTCTATAGTCATTTTAATCCTTCTTTCTATCATTGAATTATACAATTATATTTTGCAATTAATACGAGATATATGCATAAAAAACTAATGTTTTTGTAAATGGTA
>NZ_JAENWL010000241.1 GCF_016650095.1 Clostridium sp.
CTTTCTCAATAGAGCACTCAATATTTTTAGGATATTCAACGTTATTTACCAACTTATCAACCATAAAAATCACTCCTCTAGTATCTTTTATGAAACTATATTATAAAATGTAACTACTTTTTATAATATATCGGATATGTTACAATTATCAATAAGTTATTAACTTATTTTAGATAACAATTCTGTTAATGTAGTAAATTAATAAGTTTTGAAGGAGATTTAGAAGAAATTCAGGCACCCAATTTGATCCAGATATTTCACAACTGTTTCTCAATATAATATCATAAGAACTGACACTTTGTATAACTAACAAAATGACTATTTCGTTAGCTCAGTAGTCGCTTGCGGTAGAACGTTTGTTGTGATAAAACTACAAACACACGTTTAGTCAGAAAATAATTTTAAACTGTGGGGAGATGCAATAATGAACTTTAATTTAAACGAATTTTTAAGATCTGTAGCGAATTCATTAGACACTATTGAAATTAAGATCTTTGGGATGCCTACAAATCATTCTAAAAGGATAGCTTATATATCCGTAAAAATCGCTCTTGAGCTCCAATTAACAAATGAAGAAATATTTGATCTGGCTTCATTGGCTATAATGCATGATAACGGAGCAAGCATGAAAATTCTACATGATAAATTATTGGGCACTACCAACGAAAAAATTAATGTAATGGAAAGCAGAAAAGGACATTGCATCATAGGAGAAGATAATCTTAAAGAATTTCCATTTTTAACAAATCCTCAAAACATCATAAAATATCATCATGAAAAATATGATGGTTCTGGCTTTTTTGGATTATCAAAAGATGAAATTCCTCTTTTGGCTCAAATTATTGCTCTTCCAGATACATTAGACTTAGTTTTTGATCTGAGAAACGTCTTAAATAAAGAAATAATTACTGCTTTTGTTCATGAGCATAGGAATACATTCTTCCCCCCTTTGTTATCAGATGTGTTTTTAAAAATTGTAGATCATCATGAATTTTGGGAAGCCTTATCAGACAAGAACATTGATGATAGTTTGAAAAAAGTGATTCCTATCTTTAGTCATGAGTTGAATTATAATGAAATACGCACGATAACAAAGACCTTTTCAAACATAATTGATGCCCAATCTGAGTTTACTCAAAAGCATTCTTCAGGTCTTTCAGAGAAACTTGAGAAAATGGCTGAATTTTATAAGATGGACACAATAATGACATTGAAACTATTAATTGCAACGGATTTACATGATCTTGGCAAATTGGTTATTAGTAGTGACTTATTAGACAAGCCGGGGAAATTATCCGAAGAAGAATTTGTGGAAATAAAGAAGCATCCAAAGGTAACTAAGGTTTGCTTACAAGATATTAGTGGGTTTGAAGAAATTACAAAATGGGCTTCCAACCATCATGAAAAATTAGATGGCTCAGGGTATCCGGAAGGTTTGAAAGCCGATGATCTTGATTTTAATTCACGGTTAATAACCTGTTTAGACATTTATCAAGCTCTACGAGAAGATAGACCTTATAGAAAATCGATGGATCATAATAAAGCTATGGGAATTTTGAAAGGTATGGTGGAAGTAGGACAACTGGATCACATTATTGTTGATGATATTAATTCTGTTTTCTCGAATCTTTGAACCATGTAGAAAGGATTATAAGGTCTCGGAGATGAGGGTAGACACTGGGGGGATTTTACGGAACAGAAAGCGGCGAAAGCAAATACTATGTAAAATTATCTTTACGGGGTAGGGGGTTGTGTAGTAACGGGACAGAAATTCCCGTTCCATTTAATAAAATTTGCCAATAACAGAGATTTTTAACCCCTATCAAAAACGATGGTATTTGAGAATTAATAATTTTACTAAAAATTAATGCATGCAATCCATAAAAACGGTTATTAAAACTATTATCATAAACAACCTATTATGATAATATTAACATATGATTAGGAGGTGCTGCAATGATTGAAAATTATAGGTATGGGTATGCAAGTTATGTGAGGTAATTCAACATCAAGTATTGAGGCGGTAAAAGCCTTGAAATACAAAGTAAACTTCTGATATTACCTCACATAATTTTTTGAGTTTGCAATGGCAAATCTATTGTAGAAACTCCGGAAATGATTTCTTCACTGTCTCGTTTGATTCATTTACAGGAATTACGTTTGGAATTTCACGTTCTGTAAGGGCCTGTGTTATTGCCATTTGGCTAACCTTTGCATAATGCTCAGTGGACTTGACCGCAGCATGGCCGAGAAAGTCTCGGATATATATGAGCTGGATACCGGCTTCAACCATATGAACACTTTTGCTATGCCGGAAACTGTCCGGTGAGTAATTAATTTCCCTAAACATATACGGACATTTTATCCTTGCCAACTCCACATATTTTTCAACAATATTGCGGATACATGCTGTAGTCATTTTTTCATGGGTTTGGCTGCTGAATAGCGGATGAATGTGCGATTCTTCATTATCAAGCTTTTGAGACTTCATGTATTGCTTTATCAGCTTTGAGCAATCGTCTGTTAATGGAATTTCCCGTGTTTTTTCTCCCCTTGCCATGCAGTTTTATTCGGGTTGGGCGACCAAACCTAACATCGCCGACAATAACATCACAAATGAGGAATGGTACCAATTCATACAAGGTGCTTCCTTTCCGTTCCATTTTTCTGAATGAATCTACCGCAAAAGTATGGCGCAGACAGTGGGGAGAAATACCTCTGCTGAATTTGCTTCCATCTGGCAATGCTATTCCGGCACTTTTCAACGTAATACCAAACCAGCGCATCGCCCAAATTTGCGGAAAACGCTTATGGTTACGGCTTTCAAAAAAGTACGTTGTATCTACCAAATCCCATCAAATGTGATAACCATGGGTTCTACAGTTATTAGTGAATATTAGTAAAAAGCATTTTCTCGAATCCCCCTATCTCCACCATTTTTTTGTATTTTTACAAATGATTATTATAAAATTACTTCTATAGATAAATTTTGTTTTATATTATTTAAGCACTGCCTGTGCTATTCTAATAAGTTGCTCTTTACTTAAAGCTTCAAGATACCTTTGACGTTCCATAAAGGTGCACTCTTCTAAAAGTTTTCTTACTTTATGAGTCTCTATATAAATACCCGAAAGCATTAAATCTTTACTACTAGAATCCATGTAATGCCTCCTCCAAATGTTATAATATATTGTTGCAATGCCCTCGCTGTAGCCTTTATCTATTAGTTTAATAATACCTGTTCTTCTATCTTTCTTCTCACAGCATTCACAAAGTTTATATATTTTCTGTAGCTTTACCATCTTTATTTTCCTTCTTTCTTACACCATGAGAAACATACAAAATACAAGTTTCCCGCTTATTTTATATATCCATACACAATTTTTACATATACAGATAATTCCATCCCAAAAGTAAAAAGGCCCAGAACACAAATCTGAAACCTTATCTTTTGCAATAAAAATCCAGAAGAGTCTTATTCTATCATTGCTGTTCGTATTTATTTACGTACATACACAGTATATATTATAGCATATTTTTCACTTTAATATAAGAGGACTTTGAATAATATGGGCATTCTGGTAATTAAAAGAACTCGCTAAACAGCGAGTTCTTTCCTTATTGCAAATTATATTAGTTTTAGATATTCAGCAATCGCTTCTTTCCAGTTCCTAGTTATGTCCCCAGTGGTTAATTCTAACATATAATTTCTAAGCACTGAATATTGAGGTCTTTTTGATGGTCTTGAAAATTCATCGTTTTTGCAAAGAGAAACTTCTGTAGTAATCCCTTTAAGCCTAAATATTTCTTTAGTGAGTTCATACCATGTGCATTCACCTTTGCAAGTACAATGAAACAGTCCATAATTTTTTTCTTCTACGAGTTTTATTATAACTCTACTTAAATCAACTGTACTTGTAGGTGTCCCCTTCTGATCATTAACTATTTTTAATGGCTTATTAGTTTTGCTTAAATCTAACATAGTTTTTATAAAGTTATCCCCATCCCCGTAAAGCCATGCAGTTCTAACTATATAGTGCTTAGGATTAAGGTGCTTAGCAAATATTTCTCCCTCGAGCTTTGTTTTTCCATAAATGGTTTGTGGATTTACTTCATCAAACTCTGTTAGTGATTTATTCAAATTACCAGCAAAAACATAATCTGTTGATACTTGAACAATTTCAGCTCCAATTTTATTTGCAGCTGATGCTAAGTTTTTAGGTCCTACTGTATTTATCTTATATGCCATATCTATTTCTGTCTCACACCTTTCAACATCTGTTAGTGCGGCACAGTTGATAATTAAATCTGGTTTGTTTTCATCTACAAAACTATTTACTCTACCTACATCTGTTATATCTAAATCTGCCACATCTGTAAGTATTAAGTGAACACCTTTTTTCCTTTGATATTGCTTAGATAATTCTCTACCTAGCTGACCATTAGCACCTGTAATTAATATTTTCATAATTAATTCTCCCCCTAACTAAATAACTCATATGTTTGTGAATTATAAAAGTAGTAATTACTACTGTCATATAAATCTTTACCTGCAAACCTACATCCTATAGAAAAATTTTATATTTATATAGTTATATTCTACAAATTTTTATAGTTTCCTTTATTTATAAATTTCTTTAAAAAAGGTCCAGGTTTACTCAATAGAAATTTGCTTTTTTATATAGTAAAAAAAGCCCTGAATTACCTTATGGTATTTCAAGACTTTTAATACTTACTGGTGGAGATGATGGGGCTCGAACCCACGACCCCTTGAATGCCATCCAAGTACTCTCCCAGCTGAGCTACATCCCCCTAATATATAAAAATTATATACCAAATTTCAAATGTATGCAATAGAGTTAAAATCTAAACTTATTTTAAAATTCCTCTAGCCTCTACCATTCTCTGAAATGCAGTTATTACAATTAATATTGAGAATATGTTAGTTATTAATGCAAGGTGCCTCGGTAACAATATCATTAGTGTAAAAAGTATAAATCCTTCTGTTCTCTCTGCCACTCCGGCTTGATAATAGAATGATTTACTACCCTTATTCTGAGAAAGCGCGCCTACTGTTAAAAAAATAGACATGGATAGTATTATTGCAGCTGTTAAAAATAATAATTGGAGTCTACATTGTGGTTGCTTCATGGCTATTGCCAAAATAACTCCTATTTCAACTAACCGGTCAAAGGTTACATCAATAAGTGTCCCCCATGGAGTTGAATTTCCACTAATTCTTGCCATTTCACCATCTACAGCATCAAAAAAACCCGAAACCCATAAAAGTGTAACTGCAATCAAAGGTTTGCCCGCATAAATAAATACGAAGGGTAATAACCCTATTAGAAAACCTAACGCAGTAATATTATTAGGCGTCATATTTAATTTCAGAAAAATGCTAGCTGTATATTTTAAAAGTGGCCTTATATATTTTCTACCGTGAGTATCTAACATCTTTATCAAACCTTCCCATTCTATAAACATCAAAAATTGTTACCCGTCCATCTATCTCATATTTCATGTTTTATAGCTTTTCAATTCTTCTTTTGCCTTTGTATCTATTAATCCACTTTTGAGTAGTACTTCTATTTTTCTGCTGAAACCTAAATGTTGAACACGTCTTTTCATTCAATACCTCATCATTAAACATCAAATCCAACAAATGCACGGTTTTTTTTTCTCCCCTTGACAATGCCTCTGCGCAGGATTGACAGTAAGTTAATATATGCTGAGTTGGAGCCTGCTCCGCTCTTTTGCTCATATGCTTAACTGCAAGCAGGTTATTAGTTACTCCTACCATCGCACCTGCACC
>NZ_JAENWL010000387.1 GCF_016650095.1 Clostridium sp.
AAGACCGGGCCTTGTAAGTGCATAAGCAGCCATTATTGTTAAACATAAATTTAATACAGTACCTATTACAGTTACAAATACTGAATTAAAAAGACTCTTCATAATCTGAGGATTAGAAAATAAAGCGCTATAATTATCAAGTGAAAACCCTTTTGGTATAATCGTAAGTCCTGTTACTTCTTTTACGCGAGCAGGGTCCGTAAGTGACAGTGCAAGTAAATTTAAAATTGGTAGAAGCATTGACAAAGTTACAATAAATAATAATGTATATAATATTAAGCGAGCTAAATTTTCTTTATTTTTCATCTATTCACCCTACCATAACCCTTTCCCAGATATTTTTTTAGCTAAAAAGTGTGTGGTAAAGATCAATATAATTCCGATTACGCCCTTGAATAAACTTGCTGCTGTAGCGTAAGCATACTGACCATTTATTAATCCTATCCTATAAACATAAGTATCTATTATATCAATTACGCTTATAACAGAATCATTCATAAAGTTAAATACTTGGTCGAAGCCTGCATTCATAAAGAATCCTAAGTTTAGAATAAATACTGTGACTATAGTTGTTACTAGTTCTGGTATTGTAATATGTATCATCTCATCAAGTCTAGATGCGCCATCTATTCTCGCTGATTCGTATAGTGCAGGACTTATTCTAATTATAGCTGCTAAATATATTATTGAATCCCACCCTGCACTTCTCCACATTTCTGAAAAAACTAATACCCATCTTATATAACCTTTGTTTGTCATAAAATCAATAGAGGGTAAATTAAATATATTTAAGATGTTATTTACTCCGCCACTATTTGTAGATAACAACTTAATCCATATACCTGTAATTACAATCCATGAAAGAAAGTGTGGTAAATATACCACTGATTGTACATATTTTCTAAACTTCTTCGATCTTAGTTCACTTATAATCAAAGAGAAAATTATTGGTATAGGGAAGAAGAATACTATTTTCATAGTGCTTATTATAATAGTGTTTTTAAGTACTTGAAAAAAACTAGGAGAACTAAGCAAAGTTTTAAAATGCTTTAATCCCACAAACACATTATCTCCAATAATTCTATAATCATAAAATGCGAGCGACATGCCTGCTAAAGGGATCAAATGGAATATTACAAAATATATAAGTGGTGGTAGAAGCATAAGGTAAAGTACTTTGTCTTCTTTTATTTTTTTCCACTTTATCTTTAATTTGTTTTTATTCTTTTCTTTATTTTGTAAATTTATTTTCGCTCTCTCCAACTCATTCCTCCTGATTCACATAAATTTCATGTTTATGGTTATATTTATGAATTGTTTCAATTTTATGAATAATTTAACATTACCTAATATATTTTATCATTCGTACCACTATATTATCAACCTTTTTTTACAACTAATTATATTCAGCTCAATATATTCTATTTTAATTAATCCTAGCTAGAATATACTAGTCATATATCAGTTTATAAATTATATTCTTTTGAAAAATTTTTCATTAATAGGTACAAAAAAAACCATAGAACAATTTGTTGTTCTATGGTTACCTTACATATGTATTTATTATTAAAGTTTAAAATCTGCTGGATCCACACCGAGGTTTGAGCACATTTCTCTAACTAGTGCAATTTCATCTTTATCAAAATTACCATCTGCTGCCCCTATAGCGCAACATACTGCCAATAATGTTTTCGCAGCATCTGGTTTACTTTTCATTTTAGTAATTGCCTTCATAGCTTCAGCCTTTCCAACATTATAATCAAATGCAAACATATCTGCATAGTGATTAAACCTAGCTAGGACATCGCTTAATTTAAAAACCTTTAATGCATCATTAAGATTAATATATCCTACCATCTTTTGTTTTTCGTCTGCGCTTATATCTCCATCAGCGCTTGCAATAAGTGCACAACCTGCCGCTACTGCTTCCATAAAATCTTTATTTGCAAATTGCTTAATTCCAGCTTGTGTTTTACCCTTTTGTTCTCTTAACCAGTCACCGATTCCCATAGTTAACACTCCTTAAATTTTAAATATATTATTTTTTAACCTATACTTAATTAAATTCTCTACTTAATATATTTTTCCTGCATATTTTAAATATTTAACAAATTGTTTAAAATTACAAAATATATTTATATTTTGTTATAACCATAGTATTACTCCACCTGTGTTATCAGTCTCCTCATAATATCCCTTAATTTCAATTCTATAATATATTCAGGAGCTATAATTATAACTAATTTTATACAATTATCTGATTTATCCCACTTATAAGCTTTAATATCCATAATGGCGCCCTCTGGAACGTGTTCTTCAATATCCATTGCAATTTCTTCAGCCAGTGATAGGTATTCTTCAAATAATTCATCTTCTATTAATTCATTTACAATACATTCTTCCTCTTCCATTAAATCATTTAAGATATTTATTTCTACGCTTAAATTAAATGCTAATATGTCATCTCTCTTTGAACCTTTGCTCATGTCTTTAACTACTTTAAATTCCGTGTTTTTTTCAATTATATCTTTTATATCTTTGCTATCTACAACTTGATTATTAAATTCTACGTACATCTTTTATTCCTCCTTTTGGTGATACCAGCATCAGATGGCATCCCTAAAACCTAAAAAGCTCCAGAATTTCTTCCTTTGTAAGCTTCCCTAGAACATCACTACTCGTAAGTTCCCCTGTAATTACACTATCTATTAAACTCTTTTTGTTTTCTTGAAGCATAATAATTTTTTCTTCTATAGTTCCCTTAGCAACTAATTTAATTACTTCTACTACATTTCTTTGACCAATTCTATGAGCTCTATCTGTTGCTTGATCCTCTACTGCGGGGTTCCACCAAGGGTCAAAATGTATAACTAGATTTGCTGAGGTTAAGTTAAGACCTGTTCCACCTGCCTTTAGTGATATTAAAAATACTTTCTTCTCCCAACTGTTATTAAATTCATCTACTAATTTAATCCTATCCTTTGATTTTGTTTTTCCATCTAAATAGAAGTAACTTATTCCTTTTCCCTTTAAATTTTCTCCTATATTTTTAAGTACTGACGTAAATTGAGAAAATAATAGGACTTTCCCCTGTGAATTTATGTGTTTTTCAACAAGTTCCATTGCTATTTTTAACTTTCCACTTCCACCTTTGTAATCATCTATTACAAGAGATGGATCTAAACAAATTTGCCTTAACCTAGTTAAATAAGAAAAAATCTCTATTTTACCCTCACTGTTATTTTTCATTTCGCCTCTAACTACTTTAATATAAGATTTATATACAGCCTTTTGAACCCCCGTCATCTCCACTATAA
Source organism: Clostridium sp. (assembly GCF_016650095.1). GTDB lineage: Bacteria > Bacillota > Clostridia > Clostridiales > Clostridiaceae > Clostridium_AD. Next base: position 3,318 of record NZ_JAENWL010000387.1, read on the forward strand.
ATTTCTTTTCTATTTTATCAGGCAATTCTTTAAGCACTTCTTTTTTAGTTCTTCTTAAAAGAAAAGGTTTTATTAATAATTTAAGTTCCTCTAAATCACCTTCTACTTTAATTGTGAATTTGGATTCAAAAATTTCTTTTGAATATAAA
>NZ_JAENWL010000272.1 GCF_016650095.1 Clostridium sp.
CCTTTCAAATATTGGTAATGAAAGTGGTCAATATCTGTTGCTCAGATTATTATTTACTTTATAATACTATCTCATTAAATAACCGCCATCTACTGTTATAGTAGTACCATTAACATAATTCGCCGCTGGACTTGCTAAGAAAAAGAAATCCATTTTACGCAAAAAAAGTAGCTAGTAAAAACTATAAGTTTTACTAGCTACTTTTTTGCCGTATATATGAGCTTAACTTTCATAGTGAAAATTTTTTATATCTTTTTTACTATTTGATCATTATCAATATTTCATTTTGAAATAAGCTCTATTTTCATGATGAATTATTCCCAGGTAATCACAATTTTATTAATAAACGATAATTAAAATAAGTGAATAACCTTAGATCCACAACATTTTTTATATTTTTTACCACTTCCGCATATACAAGGATCATTTCTTCCTATTTTAGTAATAGTAGTATTATTATGTTCTGAATTTAATTCGTTTAAAGTATATCCTTTTAATTTCCAAAGTCTAGTATTATTTATAAAACTATTGATTTCTACTAAAAAATCTTGAAGGTCCTTTTCACTTACATCTTCCAATGAATCTATTATGTTCTCTATTACCTCTTCTCTTTCATTTTCTTGAATATCATCATATAAATTAATTATAATCATTTCAATCTGTGTATCTTCTATTTCCCAATTGTTCATTAAATACTTTTTTAATCTCATGCTTATTTTATTTTCAACTAAATACTCCGCATTGGCAGCTTCGAGTAACTCATCCTTTTTTATAATACAGAAATCCATATCACTTGATATATTATCTCTTGTATTAATAATATTGATGACATCTTCTAGCGGAGCCATTAAACTACTAGCTATACTCCCTTGTACTATATACTCACCATAATAATCTGCACCACTCACAATTATTCCGTAAATATCAGTTTCATCTAAAGAATAGTCAACATAATTATGAATCATTTCTGTAAAATCCTTCATGAAAAACGCGCCATAATTATAGGTCATTCCCCAAAACAACTTTACTAGTTCTGTATTTTTAGCTAATATTTTTCTATACTCATCATTATCTAAAGATTTTATAGCATTTATTGTTTCATTTGGCATGATTAAATATACACCATCTTCTCTCATAGCTGTAAATACAAAACCACAGTCTAAATAATATTCTGGATTTGATGTAAAATTATGATCTTCAGAGGACAAATACCCATTGTTTTCAGCAATGCATTTTAAAAATTCATATCTTTCATTATCAATTAAATATAGTGCTTCAGTAATTTTCTCTTCATAAACCTCTAAAAGCCTTTCTACTAATTGTCCTTTATTAAACTTAGATACCTTCGTAATATTTAGCACAGATGTTATTTGTAATAATTCAGTTTTTGTATTACATTCAAATAATTCTCTTAAATCCTGTGTAAACTTTCCTCTTTTTACTCTATTTAATAATTTTTTTGCTTTATTTTCGATTTCTAAATTCATATCATCCATTGCGCTATCCAAAAGAGATGCAAAATCCCCTTCATAATCATCTATACCAAATTCATCATCCTCTATAAACGGGATTATATCCTTTTGTCTCTTAGTTTTCTTAAACTTGAAATTATTTCCTGGTAAATACTGTTTTTCTGTTTCTCTATTTCCTACATATCCACAAACTCCATCTCGAGGTGAATTTGTATATTCAAATTTATCTACCATATCAGAGTCTTCATCTATACATTCTTCACAAAAAAATTTTTCTACTTCATAATCAAAATAATTTGCCTTTTCATTACAACTCGCACAAAAATTTTGTATTTCTTCATTTCTAGCTAATATTTCTATTTGACTATGACTATCCCCTGCCACATATTCATCTATAACCTCAAGTTTTAATGCAGTTGTAGAACCAAAATCATAGTCATATGTAAATTTATCACCTACAGAAATTACCTGTCTTAATTTGAAATCCATTGTTTCCGTTTGAGAAAAAAATTCAAATTCATCTTCCACTGAAGAATCATAGTTTACGCCATCTATAATGAAACTACTTAAGTGTCCACAGCATTCTAGCCAAATATTTCTTAAAAAAGTATCCAAATCAGCTAAAATTAAATCTATATCTATAGCTATATATAAACAATACTCTTTTGATCCATACTGTGGAACTATAGACAAAATATATTGACTCTTAGTTTTTTTAGAATTAGCCTTAGCTTCTTCTATCTTTTCTTTTCTAACTTTACAACCTTTAACATGCCTTTTAACAGTTCTTTCTGATAATTCCTCATTGCAATAATAGCATCTACCTTTCAAATCTAATCCTCTCCATTTCTTTTTCTAAAGTTTAATAATATAATACCTAATATGAATTATACACTAAAAGCTTTATATTATAAATTATTTATCATATTCTGCTTAACTAATAAAATTTACCACTTGACAGCATCTCCTTACACTTGTAAGCTGTAGTTAGACTACAAGTGTAAGGAGATGCGTTTATTCATGGATAATTTCACATTTAAAATTTCAGATGCAGAATGGTTAGTGATGAAAGTAATTTGGCAAGAATCACCGTTAACAGCATCTTCAATTATTAAACATTTAAAACAGCAAACCGAATGGAGTCCCAAAACAGTCCAGACCTTAATCAGTCGTTTGGTCAAGAAAGGGGTTCTTGGAGTAAAAAAAGATACCACTTTAAATGAATACTATTCTTTGGTATCAAAAGAGGACTGCATACGAAAAGAAACCAAAACGTTTCTACAAAAGGTATATGGTGGTTCCCTTAAGGTCCTTATCGCTAACTTTGTGAATAATGAGACCTTATCACCCAAAGAAATCGAAGAATTAAAATCTCTATTAGATGAAAAGATGAAATAATGGAGGGTGTGACTGCAAATGTATTTAACTGAAATGTTTCGATATGTTGTCTCTTTATCGCTGTCGGCCAGTATTGTAGTTATTGGTTTGTTACTAATTAAAATACTGCTCAGGCGAAAACTTAGTGCTAATTGGCAATATTACATCTGGGTTATACTTTTTATAAGGCTTACGATCCCTTTTATTCCGTCAACTCCATTGAACGTATTTAATTACATCCCGTATAATCAACAGGTAAGCGAATTAACACAAATATCAATGCCAAGTATTAAATGGAAAACCTCAGTAGCAATAATTCAACCAAACAAAAACACTGTAAATATTGCTAATGAAGCACCGTCCAGTAATGAAAGTGTTAGGAATTCTGCAGTTCCATTTGCAATGTCATGGTTTAACTGGCAAACCTCAGCCCTTGTTTGGTTAATTGGAGTTACTGTAATTTTCCTCTACATTCTTTTTGTGAATTTGATGCTTCTATTTAAGAATAGGAAACTAACAGTCTGCGTCTCAGATGATATCTTGAGAATTGTTCATGAATGTAAAACTATTTTGAAATTGAATTCCAACGTTTCTGTAGTGTATGGTGATTCACTTAAATCACCCGGACTTTTGGGAATATTTCATCCCAAAATTATTATTTCTCCCGAGATAATTAAAAAGTTATCGTCAGGTGAACTGCGCTACATTTTCTTGCATGAGCTAAGCCATTTAAAACGACGTGATCTGCTGGTTAATGCCATGGTACTTACAATCCAGGTTATTTATTGGTTTAACCCACTTACTTGGTATGCATTAAGCCAAATGAAACTGGATTGCGAAATGGCCTGTGATGCAGAAGCTTTAGGCACCTTAAAACCGGAAGAACAAAAAAAATATGGGCAGACGATTATCAGTCTTTTGCAAATGCTTTCTGAGCCTTATTGGGCTCCAGGAACGATTGGCTTTGTCGGTAAGTTTAATACAAGGAGGATTATTATGATATCAACATGTAAAAAAACAACAAAAAAATGGGCTATTGTAGCTCTGTCATTGATACTTCTTGTAGGATGTTCCAGCATAAACAGCCCACTTATTCCTAAAAGCAGCACTAAAAATCAGGCAGCATCTACAACAAAAGGTCAGCCTGATAATGATACCAACCCTAGTACTTCTTCATCTTCAACAACTACTAACTCAAGCACAATTTCATACAAGAATACTCAATATGGTTTTAACTTTACATTACCAAAAAGTTGGCAAGGTTTCTCGATAATCACTGGAATTTGGGAAGGTAATGATGCAGCATCTGGAAAAGTTACTAAAACAGGCCCTATGATTTCTATTAGACATCCCCAATGGAATTCTAAAAAACCACGCCAGGATATTCCTATTATGGTGTTTACTCTTGATCAATGGAACTTACTTAGGCAAGACAAGTTTCATATAGGTGCTGCACCCTTTGGGCCTAGTGAACTTGGTAGAAATAACTATTATGTTTTTGCGCTGCCAGCACGTTACAACTTCGCATACCCGACTGGGTATCAAGAAGTAGAAGAAATATTGAAAACTCATCCTCTTAAAGTAGTTCAGATAGTTCAAAGCACGGACTCAAAAACAGTTATGCTTTTGAATATGATGCAGCTTGCAAAACAGGGAAAAATTATTAATTGTGACTTTCCTGCCAAAACAGCGACTATCGGAACTATTATTAAAGCCTGGGGAAAGGCAGATAAAACTGTTTACGTAGCATCCGCTAAGGGCAGCTATGCAACTTATACAAAACATAATATTGTCTTTGGTATCAACAAGGGAGACCAAGTATTTGAAGTACGCTCTTTCGATACCCAGCTTAAGGACCTATCCTTAGCTAAAGTGAAAGAGGTTTTCGGAACCCCGGCGTTTGATTCTAAGACCGGTAATCAAGAAATTATAGGATATACAGCAGGTACAGAGTTTAAATTCGAAATGGTATTTAGTCTTCCTACAAGCGCTAATCCGAGCCCTGTAATGGATCATTATAATGTTCTTTATCCGAGTGGAACCGTTAATTCTATGGCAGGTGACTCTGGAAGACAATGGTGAACTCCAATCCATAATAAGAAGTTACCTTCTTTATAAAGAATTACTTAGTAGTACAGAAATAAAACCCTCGACTAATTAATTAGTCGAGGGTTTTTATAATTCTTATACTTCTTTAATTGCACCGCCCAAAGAGTATAGTCTAATAAAACACTTATCTTCACCAGGGCAATTGTCCACGAAGTGAAACGATTTTTTGATATTTTTTTCAGATAAAGTCTTGAATAGCTTGTTTTTTTATTCCCTTACATATTGAGTTCTGGTACCACTCATCAATACTATCAAACAGTACTCCTATAGTTTTCCTTCTAC
>NZ_JAENWL010000181.1 GCF_016650095.1 Clostridium sp.
GAGCAAGTCTCACATTACGTCGTCTATTCAATATGATAGCTAGCATTTCATTTTCCCTATTAGTAGCTAATATATTTGATCCATTTAAATATTTTAAAAAACGAACATACCCCGTTAAGTTAACAGTAAGTGCGATTATTACTCCTAGTAGCCAAATGTATATAGTATATTGATTAAATAAATCCAGAAAATATCTACCATGATCGGTATCACCATTATAAACACCATTAGCTACATTTTCTTGAACATTGGGTACTGAATTTGAATTGGGTATATTTTGAGCTGTCCCCACCATTGGTTGAATCGCTGGTTGAACTTCCGCTTGAGAAGTTGCTACCACTGGCATTTGATTACCATAAAAGATTCCATTCATTATACTTGTTTCAAAAGAAAATGGTAGCGCCAATCTTAGGAGTACTACAAACCAAATGTAGTATTGTATAGATTTTGAAAGCTTGTGCTTTATAAATGGCTTTACAGCAAATATTAATACTGCAAGAATACTACCTGACAAGGAAAGCGATAGTAATAGCTTAACTATTTCACTCATCACTATCACCTACCTTAAATAAATCACGTAGCTCCTCAATGTCACTATCACCAAGCTTTTTACTTCCTAAAAGGGATGCTACAAGTTTTTTTGCACTGCCAGAATATAACCGGTTAATTAAGCTTTGAGTAGTATATTCATTATATTCTTTTTCAGTAACCAAAGGCTTATAATAAAATACCTCTTTTTTAGTAGCTATTACTACACCCTTTTCACAAAGCCTGCGTAGTAATGTTTTTATTGTAGAGGCTTCCCATTTGCTGGTCTGCTCAAGTGTTTTTCTAATATCGGCGATAGGAAGTTCTCGGTCCGCTTCCCATAATACACGAATAACTTCAACTTCTGAATCTGTTATTTTCGAAACCAATGTGCCCATTTAAATTCCCCCCACGGGTTACCTTTGTAACCTTACATATAGTTTACAGCCGTAACCTGATTATGTCAATAGGTAATTCATATTTCTATTAGTAAACACGGCATCTTATTGTGATATCAGTCTTATTGGTGATTTCACAAGCCTAATTGCAGTATTATGCTTATTTTATTATAAAATAAGCATAGGTATAACTGATATATAAATTAGAGTATAAAAGTAAACATAAATATTTGATGAAATAGAACACGTAACAAAATTATAACGAATAAACCAGATCATTGCGACCTGGTTTATTCGTTATAATTTATTTTATTATGTATTTTTCAATTTCACTAGTAAAGATTATAAAAAAGTCACCTACATATACAGGTACTCCCTTGTCCAAGGTAAATCATTATTTACACCTTTAGCAAATAATATCTGATGAAGATTGACATTACCGCAATTAAAAGATGCAGCACAGGCATTTAAATATAGCCTCCACATTCTTATAAATATTTCATCTTTACTCTTTTCTATTTCAGGAAGAGCATTCTCAAAATTTTGTGCCCAGCATTCTAATGTTTTCCCATAATGCCTCCTAAGACTTTCAATACCTATTAATTCAAAATCTTGTTCTGCTATGTTAGTAATTATATTTTTAATTCCAGGTATATGTCCTCCTGGAAAAATATATTTGTCTATCCATGTATTTGTGCCACCTTCATTTACTCCTGTTATACAATGAAGTAGAGAAATTCCTTTCTCATTTAGTAGATTATATACTACATCAAAATATTCTGACAAATTTTCCTTTCCTACATGCTCAAGCATTCCTACACTAACTATTCTATCAAAACTTATATTCTTAAGTTCTCTATAATCTGCAAGTCGAACTTCAACTAAATCTTCTAGTCCTTCTGCTTTTATTCTTACATTAACGTTTTGAAGTTGTTCTTCACTTAATGTAATTCCAAGGGCCTTCACTTTATATTTTTTTGCTGCTGAAATTATAAGTTCTCCCCATCCACAACCTATATCAAGTAGGCTTTGACCTTCTTTTAAATTTAATTTTCTTAAAATATAGTTTTCTTTATTTTCTTGAGCTTGATTTAAAGAATCTGTATCATTTTCAAAATATCCGCAAGAATAAGTCATAGTATTATCCAACCAAAGTTTATAAAAGTCATTACCAATATCATAATGAAATTGTATGTTATCTTTATTTGTTTTTATGTTACTTTTTATTATTTTTATTAGATTATTGTATTTTCCACTCTTTTTAAGAAAGCTTTCCTTATTATTATACAAGGATTCTATAACAGACTGTACATTACCTTCTATTTCTATTTTTTTAGTCATATATCCTTCGCCTAATGCAATTGATGGATCTTTTATAATGTCACCTTTTGGTATTAGCTCATTAAAAATTATTCTAAATTTAGGATCGCCTTCACCGTAGCTTTCTACACTCCCATCCCAATACTTAATTTCAAATGGATCAGAAAACATGCTTTTTAATAAAGTTTTATAAAACAGCTTATTAGCAGCCAAAATTCATCACTCCTCATTAAATGTTAAAAAAATAGTTTTATATTTTCACTTCATAAATAATAACTGTAGTATCAACTCTTTTTTAATATTATCCGCTTTCATTATACTACAAATTTTAGCAATATATTATTATTTTCCCTATTTTATTTTCATATTCCTTTTGTTTCACCCTCATCAAAATGATTAGGCAGGTTAAACAAAACAGTGTCACATCTAAATTTATTTTTCATACTTACTCTATATTATAAAACTGGTGTAAAAACAATGTTCATAAATTATATTAAATTATTGTCAGCAAAAATAATATTGACATTCTAAAGAAATGATAATATAATTCTATTAGATAGTTAGATTTTTGTCTAACTATCTAATAGAATTATAAGGAGAAATCAATATGTCGATTCTCAATTTACCATTTAAAGCACTTGCAGACCCAACAAGAAGAAAAATTATTTTATTACTGAAAGATAGAGACCTGACTGCTGGAGAAATAGCTGAACATTTTAATATGACCAAACCAAGTATTTCTCACCATCTCAATGCATTAAAACACTCTTTGCTTTTAACAGATGAACGCAAGGGGCAATATATTTATTATTCTCTTAATACTACAGTGTTCCAAGAGGTAACTAATTGGTTTTTTAACACAACACATGTTAATGAAGGGGGAGTTGAAGATTAAAAAGATCAGTAATGTTCTAAAAAAAGATTGGGTGATTCTAATTCTTATTGTTATAGGATTTGTAATTGGAATATATTTTTATCCGTCACTGCCAAGTAGAGTCCCTATACACTGGAATTCACAAGGGCAAATAGATGGTTATGGAAGTAAACTATTTGGAGCTTTGGGTATTCCATTGATGAATTTAGGAATGTATCTATTATTTATTGTACTTCCTTATATTGATCCTAAAAGGGAAAACTATGAAAATTTTCAGTCAACTTATCAATATTTAAAGTATTTATTAATTATATTTTTCCTTGGACTGGAAGTGATTACACTTTTAGTAGCTACAGGAGTCGTGGATAACACACCACTGCTTATACAAGTATTAGTTTCATTGCTATTTATTTTATTAGGAAATGTGATGGGGAGGTTCAAGCATAACTATTTTGTTGGAATAAAAACTCCTTGGACACTAGCGAATGAGCAGGTATGGAGGAAAACTCATAGAATGGCTGGACCAATATGGGTTATAGGTGGTATTCTAAATATATTATTAGCTATTACAGGAATGACTTTCAATGGAATGGCTTTCATAATTATTATAATAACAATTGTACTTGTTCCGACTGTATATTCATATATTTCTTATCAAAAAATCGTTAATGTAGATAACCCATATTTTAAAAAATAACCATTCAGTATGTTAGTTTATTTTCTTTCATATGACCAAATGAGAAGCTTAGTACTCTTAGTTGCCTGAGTTATAAGCACCCAAGATTAATATTAGTCTTGGGTGCTTATTTTCTAATAATACATATCTCTGAAAACTTTATTCCCTTTTGTCCCTTATCCTGCACTAGAATTTATTATTAAAAACTATAGTTCTATTTACTAACACTAGGCAACAGAATGCTGGAATAAAATTACTTTTTTCTTAATACTGTATTAATATGTTGTATGTTGTAGTAAAATGTAACATATTGTAGTAATATATTATAAGGGTAACTATTATAAGGGTAACTATTTTAATATTAAGTTATAAGTAGAATTTTTTGAGAAGTGGGGATAATTATTATGGGAAAGAGTAGAAGTAGACGAACTATGCTATTGGGATATTTCTCAATTGCTTGTTTATCATTAATTATAATATTATTTAGTATTTATAGTATGAATAAAGTATGTAACGAATCTGATTTTATCATCAAAAAAATACTCCCAGCAAAAACATTTTCAACGGAAATTTTAACATCACTTATTAATCAAGAAACAGGTATCAGGGCCTATATCATTACAGAAGATAAAGATTTTTTAGAAGCCTATTATTTAGGACGTAACCAAGTACAGGGGTTCTACACTTCTCTTGATAATTTGAAAGATACGGAACTCGGAATAGACACTACTAATCACCTCAATGATCAGATGAAATCTATTGAAAAATTTTTCATAGAGCAAATAGCATTAGTCGATAATGGCAATTCGTATCAAGCAAAATTAAACCTACTTCAAGGTAAAAATTTAGTTGATAAATTTAGGGCAACTGATAATATACTAATAAATAAAATTAATTTAGAGGTAAATACCTCGCGCAACAAAGTTGCGAATGCTCAAAAAATTCAGCGATACCTATTGATTTTTTTAGGTAGTGTACTCACTTTGTGTAATCTTATGTTTATTAGGTATATATGGAATTATACAAATGAAGAAGTTATTAAGAAAAATGAAATGAACAAAGAATTAAAAAAATTACTTATTTCACATGAAGAGTTTATTTCAAATATCTCACATGAACTTAAGACACCATTAAATGTAATTTCTTCAGCAATACAATTATTTCAAATGTATTGCCATAATGGCTCATTAGACGACCGAAGGAACACAATTATTAAATATCTTAACTCAATGAAACTAAATTCCTATAGGTTATCAAAACTTATAAATAATATTGTTGATTCATCGAAGATCCAAGCAGGATTCTTTAAATTGAATTTATCAAATAACAATATTGTCGAAGTTGTAGAAGAAATAGTGACCTCTGTAACTAGTTTTACTGACAGCAAAGGCTTACATATTATTTTTGATACAGATACAGAAGAAAAAATGATTGCTTGTGACCCAGAAAAGATACAGAGAATAGTATTAAACCTTATATCAAATGCAATAAAATTTTCAAATGTAGGAGATGAAATCTTTGTTGATGTAAAGGATAAAAATAAATTTGTTGAAATATCAGTCAAGGACAATGGAATTGGCATCGAAGAAAAGGACTTGGATATAATATTTGACAGATTTAAACAGGTGGACAAATCGCTATCAAGAAATACAGAAGGTACAGGTATCGGTTTAAGCCTAGTTAAGTCGATTGTAACATTACATGGTGGTAGTATATATGCTGAAAGTGAATATGGGAAAGGAAGTAAGTTTACAGTTTTGCTTCCTTCTAACACGATAATTCAGGAAGATATGCTATCTAGTAGCAAAGTGAGAAGTGAAGATGAACGTATACAAGTGGAACTTTCAGATTTATATTCGTAGTATCTTTATAGCTTAACTATTAGTACAAATGGAGGATTATGAACATGAGAAAAATATCTTATATTAAATTTAAGTGGATAAATATTTTTATTGTCTTTTTATTTAGCATTAGCATTATTTATTATAGTTATTCGAAAAGTGCATCTTCAAATAGCGCTCAGCAGCAAAAATCAGTAAGTGCCCAAATTACAGAGAGTACTGTTATTACATTTCCTGATGAAAATTTAGAGAAAGCAATAAGAGAGGAGATACAATGTCCTACTGGAGATATTTTAAAGGAAGATGTTGATAAGATAACAAAACTTGAAAATACTGAGGATAAGCATATTACTAATCTTTCTGGGATGGAAAATCTGACTAATTTGACTTTGTTAAATTTAAGTAATAATCAAATCAAAAACATAGAACCATTAAAAGAATTGACTAACTTAACTAATTTAGATTTAGCTGCTAATCAACTTAGTGACATTGAACCTTTAAAAGAATTGACTAACTTAACTATTTTGGATTTAGCCACTAATCAAATGAGTAATATAGACCCTTTAAACGAATTACCTAAATTGACTGAACTTAATTTAGATACTAGTCAGATTGAGGATTATTCCCCCGTTAACCTTTATTGTAAAAATACAGTAACATCAATTATTACGAGTACTGTTATTCCACCTACACAAAAATCAATAACTGCAAGTAATCAATTTACAGATAGTACAGGTATTATATTTTCAGATGGGAATCTAGAAAACTTAATAATAGCTACAATGCAACATCTTACTGGTGATATTGTGCATAGTGATATTGCGCAGAGTAATGTTGATAAGATAATAAGCCCCCAACCCGTTCAAGATAAACATATTGAAGTTCTTTCAGATATAGAAAATTTAAATCATTTAGATCCAGATACTAATTCGATTAGTGACATAGAACCTTTAAAATAGTCCTATCGTTTTTCAGCGTTCTAATCTCAAGGTGCCACACACATCAAGTTTCAAAAATAGTGCCCTCTCATAGGCACTATTTTTATTTACTTAAATAACCAACAATAACCTAAGAAATTTCTATATTTAAAAATCCTAATGCAACCTAATACTGGTGTCATTTTTATTGCAAGTTCATCATGTCCATGTTTTCCATTTGTACAAAGTAAACGTTTTTAATCTTATCCAGTAGTTCGCTAAATTAAATAATGGAAGTTATTATTTGATTTTTGTTATAATAGGTTTTCCTTCTGAATCTAATAACACTGTCACTCCACCGGACGTCCCATTACTAATATATAGGTAATTTACTCCAGTTTGTTTATCAACTATCACTCTATAACTTTCTATAAGTCCTTCGGAAGATTCAACTTCAAATCTTTTGACTCCCATAATAATTTCACCTCCTAAATCTTCTTGCCTTATTTGTTATAAATCGTTATTTTGCCTATCATTAGTAAGAAGTATTCCCCATGCAAGA
>NZ_JAENWL010000120.1 GCF_016650095.1 Clostridium sp.
ATTCATGTCTTCTAAATTCATGTCTTTAAATATATTACCCATTTGCTCATTTAAGTTTTCGATATCCTCTGAGGATATCCCAGCTTGTTGCATCAATTGATCCATAACTGGTACTCCCCTCTTTTTAGCACACTCTATACATAAAGCTAAAGTTTCAGTTTTACCATTTTCAATTTTTGATGTTAATATCATGGCTATATTTTTTTTACATATTTCGCATAACTTCATATAAATCATCTCCATATTTCATGTTAGGCATATGAAAATAAATAACTTGTTATTTATTTTCATGCACCTCATATCGGGTATTATCATAGTATATCATTTTTTAATAGAATTTGTTCAGTATATTCAGATTGTTTGTTTTTTATTACTAAAATACACCCCTAATTATTTTAAAACTTTCCTTAAAACTTTCCCTTTTCTATTTAATTCTACTTTTGTACATATATTCCTCCTCAAAAACAGTACCATTTATGTCAAAACATCAAATAACTTAGGTAATCAATAATTTTTCTATTAATTCGTTTATTTCTTGTAATGAAAACTCTGAAGCTATTATTTTTGCAACAGTCCGTGTATATTGTTCATTCAAAAGTTTGGATTCTCTTTTGTTTAATTCTAAAAGAATCGTAGAGTTAATCTTCATTTACAATCCCCCAAATAAGCTAATATATTATAGTATGCAGTTTTAATCACAGTGTTACAATCATATATTTAAATAAATGCTTTTATCAAACTTTCAAATCAATTATTAAGGAGCAAATAAATTGAAGATTGCTGCTATATACTCCAGAAAATCAAAGATCACAGGAAAAGGCGAATCAATAATAAACCAAATTGAACTATGTAAGTATGAAGGTACTCATTTAGGAATTGAAAAGTTTATAATATACGAAGATGAAGGTTTTTCAGGAAAAAATATTAAAAGACCTCAGTTTCAAAAAATGCTGATTGATGCAAAGGAAAAAAAATTTCATACCCTCATCTGTTATAGACTAGATAGAATAAGTAGAAATATCTCTGATTTTACTAACCTTATAAATGATTTAGAAATTTTACACATAAGTTTTGTAAGTGTTAATGAACAATTTGATACGTCAACACCTATGGGCCGCGCCATGATGTATATTGCCTCTATTTTTGCGCAACTCGAACGTGAAACTATTGGTGAACGAGTTAGAGACAATATGTTAGAGCTCGCTAAAAGTGGAAGATGGCTAGGAGGCCAAACTCCCTTGGGATACGAAAGTAAAAAACTATCCTATTTAGATGCTGAATTTAAGGAAAAAATAATGTATACATTATCACCTATAAAAAAAGAATTAGATGTAGTAAAAATTATTTACGACAAATATTTACAGTACAGGTCTATTAGTCAGGTTTTTATATTCGTTTTTAAAAAGAATATTAAAACAAAAAATGGGTCAGATTTTAATAAAAAAAGAATTCAGCTTATATTAAGAAATCCTCTCTATGTTAGAGCAAATGAAGCTGTTATGAATCATCTTGAAGCTATTGGAATGAATGTAACGGGTGCAGCTAATGACAAACATGGCATTCTAACTTATAACAAAAGTAAAGGGGCTAAAATTAAGCGAGATATAACAGAATGGATAGCTGCTGTTTCGACTCATGACGGAATTATTGATCCATCCCAATGGCTTAAAGTTCAAAAATTATTAGATACAAATAAAAATAAAGCGCCAAGGCTTGGAACCTCAGCGGCAGCATTACTTACTGGGACTTTAAAATGTTCTAAATGTGGTAAAAGTATGATTGTTAAACATGGTCATATTAGTTCAAAAACAAATAAAAAAATCCAGTATTATGTTTGTAGCACTAAAGATTATTCAAAAGGCGTCCGATGTAATAATCCTAATATCCGAGTAGATGAACTTGAAGCTAAAACTATAGATAATTTAAAAAACATTACTGTTGACAAAAATATTTTGATAGAAGAGTTGAATAAAATTAAATCAGAAATGGATAATAATAATTTTCTGCAATCTGAACTGGAAAACTTGGCAGAACAAATAAATACAAAACAAGCCCAGATAAATATTCTAGTAAATCAGCTATCTTTTGAAAATGAAATATCAAAATATATAAAACCTCAAATTTTGAAATTAGGAAATGAATTAGATATCCTTAATTCTAAATATGAAAACTTAAGAGCTACTTCTCATAAATGTAAAAGTGATAATCAAAGTATAACTAAATTTGCGTATGCTTTAAATAACCTTTCATCTATTGCCGATGTCTTAGATTTCAATAATAAGCATTTGTTAATTAATAATGTTTTAGAATCAATATATTGGGATGGTGATAAAGGCATTGTAAAAATTAATCTTATGTCTTTGAAATGAGACATTAAACTGCTTATCGCAGTTTAGTGTCTCTAGGACAATATTCACTTCCTACATCAATACAATCATAGGGCTCATAACTCATTAATATAACCTCCTCAAGTACTCTACTATTAAAATATTTAAAAGCATAAAAATTGTTACAATTTAAAGAGAATTACTTCAATATCTAAAAAATATCTACCTAACATTTAAATAGACTTTTAATATTTTAAATAAATAAATGATTCGAAAATGACCTTTTTATTTACTATGAATAATTAAACCTACAAATTTATTGAATTTACTTCTAAAATCATTTTTCCTTTCAACAGTTTTCTTAGCTATTAGAGCCTCCGTATACAACAGCTTATTGTTTGCATATACTTCTACTCTTCCTAGCTTTTCTCCGCCTTGTACTGGAGCAGAAACTTCATATAGGGGTTTTTTAATTTTAACTTCAATTTTATCATCGTTATTCACTGGAATTATGATATCTTTTCCACTTATTATATCAACATTATCTCTTCCATTTTTAATGTTAAGGTGTTCTAAGGTTTCTCCTTTGCTAACTAATTTTTTATATTCAAAATTTTTCTCAACATACTTGCATATTTTTTCTGTTTCTTTCCATCTAGGGGTACAATTTAAAGTTATTATAATAACATCTCTATTTTGAATTTTAACAGAAGTTACTAGGCATTTACCCGCCTTTCCAGTAAAACCGGTTTTTACTCCTGTGGAATTTGGCAAAAGATATAGAATTTTATTTATATTATGATAACTCCTGGTAAAATTGTACTCTTTAGCATCAATATCTTTAGAGCTTACTATGTCATTAAATAGTTTTATTTCTTTCGCCTTTGCAGTAATCAAAGCTAAATCATATGCTGTAGAATAATGATTTGTACTATCCAATCCATGTGGTGACTCAAAGTTGCTATTCAATAATCCAAGTTCTAATGCATATTCATTCATAAGCTTTAAATACTCATCAACACTCCCACTTATTCCTTCTGCAATTGCAATTGCTGCATCATTTCCAGACCTTAACATAAGTCCATATAATAACTCTTTTAGAGTTATTTCTTCACCTTTTTTTAACCCTATTTCTGATCCACGTATAGATGCTGCCTTTTCTGATATAGTAATTTTCTTGTTTAAATCTCCACATTTAATTGCAACAAGTGCGGTTATAATCTTTGTAGTACTAGCAATTTCAATTGGAGTATATGCATTTTTTTCATATAAAACAATTTTAGAATCGCAGTCCAACGCTATAGCACTTATGGCATTAACATATATATCATCAGCATAAACATTTTGAGCTAATGATGCGAATAAAAAAAATAAGCTTAAAGTTAACGATAAAAATATTTTAAATTTCTTTTTCATAACCTCACCTCTTCAAAATATTAGGAATTATATTGTTAATACTAAAATAAAGGTAAATATATATTGATTGATTTTTTTATCTCTTTTTGGGCATAATAACAATTATTAGATAAACTGGGAGGTTAAAATGTTTAAAGCAATTATAGTGTTTTTATTAATGCTAGCAATTATATTATTTCCAATCCCTCTAAAAATAACTCTTAAATACTCAAACAAAGTTTTGGAAATTTACGTATATAATAAAAAATTAAACTTAAATAACCTCTCAAAAAAAGATTTAAAAAATAATATAAAATCTAAGTCAAAACCTAGTCTCTTTAAAGATTTTACTTTAAGAGATATAAATCTAATTATTTATAAAATTAAAAACTTAAAATTTAAGCCTACATTAACTTTGAACACTAAAGTAGAGTATGGATTTGATGATGCTGCTTTTGTAGCTATCTTATTTGGCTTAATTAATTCAGCTTTTAGTCTTTTTTATTTGCAATTAATAAAATTTGTTAAACTTAAAAAAATAGATTTTAAAATAATCCCTAATTTTAGAGAAAATTATTTTTATATGGAAATCTCGAGTATAATTTATGCCAGTTTAGCAAAAATTATTTATATAATATCTATAATGTTAATTTGTTTTATACAAATAAAGAATAATAAACCAAGTATGAAAAAATATGAAGGAGGAAATTTACATGGATAACCACCCAATTGAAAATTTAATGAGGACCACTATGGAAAGTATAAAAGATATGATAGATGTAAACACCATTGTAGGAAACCCTATAGAGTCACCAGATGGCACTACAATTATCCCTATTTCAAAAGTATGTTTTGGTTTTGCATCTGGGGGTAGTGAATTCAATAGTATTAAAACATCTGCCACAAGCACTAACTATCCTTTTGGTGGTGGCTCTGGAGCTGGAGTCACTGTTAAACCCGTTGCGTTTTTAGTTGTCAAAAATGATTCAATAAGACTTTTACCTGTAGATCAGCAAAATACATATGATAAAATCGTTGATACAGTACCACAAATTATCGATATTATTAAAGATATGTTTAAAGATAAATGTGATAAGCATACAGACCATGAAGCTAAAGAAAAATATGATGAATAATTACAAAAGTTTTTAGATAAAAATATAAACACACACATAATAAATTTCCCCTTTGGAAAAACTTATTATGTGTGTGTTTAATAACTGTATACATAAAACAGTTTTTAAAAATTTCTAATCATCTTTCCTTTTCATCATTTGGTTGCAAATTTTCTTTATTAAAATCTTCTAAAGAAGGCATTTGTCCTAGAGTTTGGAAATCAAAATGTTTAAGAAATTCATCGGAAGTTACATAAATAATTGGTCTTCCAGGAACATTTTTTCGCCCACTTTCTATAATCAGTTTTTTTTCTGATAAGGTATAGATAGCCCTATCGCTCTTAACTCCTCTTATGTCCTCAATTTCCATTCTCGTTATGGGTTGCTTGTATGCGACAATTGCTAGAGTTTCAAGTGAGGCCTGTGAAAGTGATTGCCTGATATTTGTTTTTAATAGTTTTTGAACATATTCACTATTACAAGGTTTTGTAACAAATTGATATTCATCATTAGTTACTATAATTTTAATTCCTCTGTGCTCTTCTTCATATTTTGTTCTTAATTCATTTGTTAGTTGCCTTGTAAAATCAATGCTACATTCCAATATATTTGCCATTTCAGTTAGCTTTAATGATTCTCCAGTAACGAACAACAGGGACTCAATAATAGAGAAATATATATTTTTAGTAGAACCATCTTCAATCTCTAATTTTTTAATGTTAATTTCATTCATATTAATTTACCCTTTCTAAGTATATATCTTTAAAATTACTTTCTTGAATTACTCTCACACTTCTAATCTTAATAAGTTCAAGTAATGCTAAAAACGTAATAATAACTTCTAATTTAGATGAATATCCATATATTAACTTTGTAAAATGGACCCTTCCAAATGAATCAATCTTTTGTTTCAATTCTTCCATTTTATCTTCTATTTTATATTCTTCCAACGTGATTTTTTTGTCTATAATATTATCAGTATTCATTTTATTTATATAATCTTTCATTAAACCATTATACAAATTATATAAATCAAGCATTGTAATATTTTTCATAAAATCAATTTGTTTAGTGTTTTTAGTATCTTCTTCTATTATTTCTGGTTTCTTACTAAGCATTATACCTGCGCTTTGTTCCATCATCTTTAAATTTTCAGCTATAATTTTATATTTTCTATATTCAATTAATTTATTTAATAATTCCCGTTCTACATCATTTTCATCATCCGTAGAATTCTCCTCTTTATTTTTAGGCAACAAATATTTGGATTTTATTTCAATTAAAGTAGCCGCTATAACAATGAACTCTGATGTCACCTCTAAATCCATTTCCTTCATGCTTTTAAGATATTCTAAATACTGATTTGTGATTTCATAAATATTAATATCATAAATATTCATCTCATTTTTCTTAATAAGATGAAGTAGCAAGTCAAATGGTCCTTCAAAATTAGTTATTTTTATACTTAATGGCATGTACTCTCTCTCCTAAACAAACAATTAATTATAAAGAAATATAATATTTTATAATTTCTTTATATCATGTATTTTAAGTATAATGCATCTTCAAAAAAATAACTAGTCAGTATAATATTTTAATAGGAAAAATACACTATATTATAAAATATTATAGCCTCTAAGCAAAAAATCATTGCCTAGAAGCCATATTATAACTATATAAATATAAGATTAGATTGCTTTATCAAATAAGTCTATAAAATTATTTTTGATATTATCCCATAATCTAGATTTTTTAATATCTCTATCACTATAGATAATAATCTTACCACATAATTCTTTATCAACATATATTTCACAAAATCCTATTGCTACATCCTTTTTATACTCATTTAAATCTGCTTTTAAAATAATCTTTTTAGTAATTTCATTTTTCTTACCTCTTTCAAGAGTTATAAGAAAATCTTCTTGAGCTTTAGCAATAAGGAACTTATCGCCTTTTTTATTTAAAATTACTTTTTCTAACTCTTCATTTTTAACTATTACTTTCTTAGTTTCAAATTTAGAGAATCCATAATTCATTAACATACTAGCATCTCTATTTCTTATTGTATAAGTTGGAGCACCCATAATTATTGCAAGCATTCTTACATCGCTACGCACCGCAGTTGCAGATATACAATATTTTGCTTCATTTGTAAAACCAGTTTTTAGCCCATCACATCCCTCAAAAAATCTAACAAGCTTATTATGATTAACAAGACCTATAGGGCTCTTTCTACCCTCAGAAATAGTTTCCATGTATGTTCCCGAATATTTTAATATTTTAGGATGTTTTAATAACTCTCTAGACATAATTGAAATATCATAGGCAGTTGTGAAATGTCCTTCTGCACTTAATCCAGTGCAGTTTTTAAAACTAGTATCTTTCATATTAAGACCTTTTGCTCTTTCATTCATCATATTCACAAAAGCACCTTCACTGCCTCCTAAATATTCTCCCATAGCCACTGCTGCATCGTTACCTGATGCAATTGCAATACCTTTTAATATTTCTTCAACGGTTCTGACTTCACCAGTATCAAGTATCATACTGCTTCCACCCATTTTTTTCGAGTTTTCACTTATAGTTATTTTATCTTGTAATTTGATTTTTCCAGAGTCTATTGCTTCCATAGCGAGTAGCATCGTCATTATTTTAGTTACTGAAGCCGGTGCAAATTTCTCATGAGAATTTTTTTCGTAAATTATTTTTCCACTAGATGGTTCCATTAGTAGTGCTGACTTTGCGTCTACTACAATACCTTTATCATCATTTTTTTCTCCTTCTGCATTTGCTGATATACTAAAAAGCTGTGTGGTAAAAATTAGTGATAAAATTAAACATAATACACTTTTTATGCTTCTTTTCATATATATCCTCCTCATATTCCTTTCCGCTAAACAACAATTTTAAGTGCTGTTTGCCTTGTTCAAAATTTATAACATTATTTTTACCAATTCACATTAATATTATCACTATTTATTTATAATAAATAAAAAAACTTTTTTTCATGTCTATTCTATACACATCCCATCTTTTCTTTATTAAACATAAAAATACCCTATAGAGTAGACTTTTTTCTGTAGTCTACTCTATAGGGTAAAGATTACTATTTTCTTATATAAATTTAGGTAATATACCTTATGCTCTTGGATGAGTGCTTTTGTAAATTTTCGCTATTTTGCTTTTCTTACATATAGTTGAATAAATTTGGGTTGTAGACATACTATTATGCCCTAATAATTCTTGAACTGCTATTATGCCAGCACCATTTTGCAATAAATGTACCGCAAATGAGTGTCTCAGTGTATATGAGTTTATTGTTTTATTAATATTAGTCATTTTAGCATACTCTTTAATAATTTTCCAAAATCCCTGCCTAGTCATTTTATCACCCTTTACATTTAAAAAAAGCAAACTTAGATTATTCGCGTTTATTTCAAATCTAATCTTTAAATACTGTGATAGACATCTAACCGCATGAGCCCCTATAGGAATTATTCTTTCATTTGTCTTACCATTATTGCATCTTATGTATAACAATTCTAAGTTAATATCATATACTGTTAGACTTAAAAGTTCTGAAACTTTTATGCCTGTGGCATACATGAGTTCCAACATTGCTTTATCTCTACTCCCTTTAAGCGTTGTTTCTTCTGGTTGATTTAATAATTCATCTATCTCCTCAACTGATAGAATTTGCGGTATATTTCGCTTGATTTTTGGAATAGAGAAGTAGGCTGTTGGGTCGTTTTGAGCAAAATTGTTTTTAATAAGATACTTATAGTAATTCCTAATAGAAATTATACTTCTTGCTATAGAGCTATTTGCACAACCTTCTTTTCTAAGCTGCTCAGAATATGCCCTTATTGTTATGTTATCAACTATTTCTACAGTTTCATTTCTATCTTTCGTAAATTCAATGAATCGTTTAACATCCCTTGTATAAGCTTCAACAGTGTTTCTTGTTAGTTTATTATTTATTAAATTGTCGATATAGTTCGCTAGTAAATTACTCATATTTTCTCTCCCATATTATAGAGAATATTAATATATATATAGCTTATTAAATTTCAAAAAATAAATAGAATATTCGTACATAATTATAAACTAATTTATAGTTATTATCAACTAATTTGTAAACAACTATACTGTTCTTGTAAATTTTTGTATTATTAATTAAGTTTTGAAGTAAGTAATCAACAGTTTTAGGCAAGAAAATTCCAATTACTAATAAAATGATAAAGCATTTTATTGTTAACATTACAAAGCGCCATAAATCCTTATTCTTCATTTAATTACTTCCCCAAATTATTA
>NZ_JAENWL010000193.1 GCF_016650095.1 Clostridium sp.
ATTAAAGTCGCAAGATTCATGCCATATTTTTATAAATTGAATATTATACCTTAAAATAGTAATAGCTTTGTTTGATAGAATAATTTCAATGATTTCGGATGATATGTTTCGAAACTGCAACACAAATCAATATAAGCGTTTTGTATTTGAAACAGTGTTTTATATTTGAAACACACAGACATACACAAAGCCGAGCTGAAAATTATGTGGAAATTTCAAGAAAAATATGAGATGATAAAACTATCAAAAATAATACAATTACTTTAAAAAAATATTTGAAGATTATTATCCTGAATTTTGGAAATAGAATAAATAAAAGTATCCACTATGAGTATTTTAGGAAAGTATGGCAGTATAAATTCATAAATTATATGATTAATAAAAATCCAGAGAAAAAAGCAAAGTTTAAAAATATTCAAAGATTATCCTAATGGATTTTATATAAATACAAAATCAAGAATGAAAAGTGCAAGAGGTGCATCTATATATATATAGGTAGATACTTAGCAAGACTTGCGATAGCAGAATATAGAATACTTAGCTATGATGGTAAAATGTATCGTTTTGGTATAATAGCCATAAACTAATGAGCGAGTAGAATAAACAGTTACGGCACAAGTGTTTATAGGGGGATATAATGAAAATTTATAGTATTTTAGAAACTATTAGAAAAATGAATGATTCAACTGAAAATACATTAATTGTTAAATATGAGAATATGTTAGCAATGTTGTTTTTTTGTCCAATTTTATTTATTGGTTCGATATTTAAATTTCTAATTATGTATTTCGTATTTAATCAAAATATGAAAACTATGTTAATAGACAGTCTGTTTTTATTTGGTATTTTTTTATGTTTTCAAATTTTTAATAAAATAATCAAGAATGAAATACTTAAATCACATGTATTTACGGTTATTTTTTCTTGTATGTTAATGTTCATAGTATTGCGAGTTTATCATTTAGTTGGTGCGACGGTATGGACGATAGCATTTATTCTTATTATGATATCTATGTTACGAATAAATAAAAGTATGTTAATAATAATTTCATTTACAACTTTAATGCTAAACATTTTCGTTTGGTACAATGCATATCCTTTTCAGATGGGAACCATCTACTATTTAACACAAATTGTATCATTCGTATTATTATTTAGTATCACATTAATTGTTCATAAAATTAATAGTAATCGCTATTATCGTATTAACGAACAATTTCAAGAAGTATTTAAAAAAAATGAACAAATTTTATCCTCTGAGAAAGAAGCCAAACATCTTGCTTATCATGACCATTTAACAGGGTTGCCAAACAGGCTATTCTTATCTGAAAAGCTTAATCATGCCATATCTTTGTCAAGTCGTATGGAAAAAATTCTTGCAGTGATGTTTTTGGATTTGGACCATTTTAAAATGATTAATGATACCATGGGGCATGACACAGGAGATGAATTATTGGTACAAGTATCTAAAAGATTGAGTAACACCCTGCGAAACAGTGATACAGTTGCCAGAATTGGTGGCGATGAATTCATTATTTTGATAAAAGATGTAGAAGACCTGGATTACATTAGCCTGGTATCAGAGAAAATTCTTAAACGTTTCAATGAACCATTTAGTCTTAATAATCAAGACTGTTTTGTTACTACAAGCATTGGTGTTGCTGTATACCCAATGGATGGTGAAAATGCGGAAGAGTTGCTTAAAAATGCGGATATTGCCATGTATAAGGCTAAGGAAAAAGGCAGAAATCAATATGCACTTTGCACTCCAGTAATGAAAATCAAAGTCGTTGAAGCGATGGAAACCACCAATAGCTTATACCGAGCACTGGAACGAAGTGAGTTTGAACTATACTATCAGCCTCAAATGAGCTGTACTTCTAATGAAATAGTAGGACTGGAAGCCTTGATAAGGTGGAATCACCCTGAATTAGGCTTAGTTTTGCCATTGGAATTCATTTCTATTGCTGAGCAAACGGGCCTTATTATTCCCATCGGAGAATGGGTGTTGCGGACTGCTTGCAAGCAAAATAAGGCCTGGCAGGATGCAGGTTTTCCTCGAATTCGTATGGGGGTTAATCTTTCCGCAAAGCAATTTCAGAATGACAATCTTGTCAAAGATGTGGAAGGAATTCTAAAGGAAACGGGCTTGGATTATCAGTACTTAGAACTTGAAATTACAGAAAGTGCTGCAATTAATGGAGAAAGGCATATTATTGAAACTTTAAGTGTCTTTAAAAAAATGGGCATTAATATTGCAATTGATGATTTTGGAACAGAGTATTCTTCTTTGAATTATTTAAAACAATTGCCCGCTGACAGAATTAAAATCCCAATGACATTTATTCAGGGTATTGGTGTGAACACTAAAGATGAAGCAATTACGAAAGCGATTATTATATTAGCTAAAAACATGGGATTAGGTGTTATTGCAGAAGGAGTTGAAACAAAAAATCAGCTTGATTTTTTAAATCAGGGAATGTGTGACGAGATACAAGGGTTTTATTATTTTAAGCCTATGCCAGCCCATAAAGTGGTGGAATTATTAAAAAAACCACTTATATATGATCTAAAAATCACCTTATAAAAATACACTCTTTCGAATTCCTTAATTAGTAAAATTCACTGAATAATAATGTGTTTTATAACTCCTTGGTTTTTTAGTGTTAGTTCAATTTTAAATTTACCCAAATAATCGATATTTAGGCCACGTCTCAACTGATATAATTTACCCTATCTCTGTACGGCTGATGATTTCATCCTGTACTTCCTTGCAAAGCTCGACAAAAAAGGCACAGTATCCAGCGACACGTACAATAAGATCCCGATATTCTTCAGGGTGTAGTTGGGCTTGTAGTAATGTTTTGTTATCGACGCAATTAAATTGCATCTGAGCATTACCCATAATTGAAGCGGTTCGCAACAGGGTAATCAATCCCTCCCTACCTTCAGGAGTATTCAAAGAATTACTGCTTATTTTAAAGTTATGAGCCATTCCAAGACTCATTGATTCAACATTAATCTTGGATACAGACTTTATGACTGACGTCGGCCCTTTTGTATCAGCGCCCTGAGAAGGACTCATTGCGTCAGACAGTGGTTCACCGGAAAGGCGCCCATTAGGTGTTGCTCCAATCATCCCTCCCAAAGGTGTATTAAATGACTGGGACAAAGTGCCATGGATCTGTCTTGCATAAAGTGACTTGTGCTGATTGATTCTGTATTCTGTATAATCGACAATGTCAGTGGCAATTAGATCGGCATAGTTGTCGTCATTACCGTATTTAGGCGCTTGTTCATAAGTGGTCAATGTCTCCAGTTCTCCCGTGTCCAGCCACTGCTTGCTTCCGTAGGACTTAAGAACACCACGATTGAATACCATTTCAATCGTAATAGGCCATTGTGTAAAGCCACCTGCTGTCCACTGGTGTATACACGTCCGGATTTTTGTGGTTCAACACATCCCATAAGGCAATAGTCACGAGAGTCTTCAAAATCAAAACCTTTCCTGAGCATCATTTTAATATGCGCATCATCAAAATGGCACGCAGGCATACCGCTGCCAGCTTTGATAACTTCCACAATCTTTTCTAAATATCTGTGTGGAGATTGATTGTAGATACGGCAGGCAAGGGATGGCTGATATATCTTAACTTTTTCCACAGCATCCATAATCAAATATGTTAGTTCGTTGGTGCCATCTCCTCCTTCACGTTTCTGTCCACCTACAGTCATGTTGATAAAAGGCATATATCCCGCAAAATACTTGGCACTCGCTTCCGCTGTATACCAAATCATTTCTGAGCATTTGATCATAAAACAACCCATCAATTCAAAAGCCTGCTCTTCGCTTAGCATTCCGTTCTCAATATCTGACGCATAGCAAGGTAACACATACTGGTCAATACGGCCCAGTGAAGTACTAGATTGATTATCTTCCATCAAAAATAATGACTGTATTGTCCAAATGGCCTGCAATGCTTCATGAAATGTTTCTGGAGGATTAGCTGGCACACGGGCATTAACCTCGGCGATCTTTTTAAGCTCTGATTTACGCTTTGGATCTTGTTCCTTTTCAGAAAGTTCCCATGCATATGTCGAAAGACGAGCTGCATATGTGAGAATTCCCTCACACGTTTCTATTGTAACACCAGTGTCCTTACTCCCGGTTCATCATACATATTATATTTTTGCACATTGAAAATGAGTGCCTTTCTTTCAATAATAGCTACATTCGCATTGCTCATAATATATAATCTCTCTCCTCTTGATTAAATAAATTCACTTCCAATTATAGCTAAAACGAAACCCAAAGTAAAACAGTATGGCATACGGCAACCATTCACATGTCGGGTTATCTATACTAACCCACCTGGATAGTATGAATAAGAAAGCTACACAAAAATTAAATTTGTATATTACAATACTAAAGTCAGCTGCAATTTAGTAGGTGACTTATTTAACTCCTATAACTATTCATTTGTCTTGTAAGAACTTGTTCAACTTAAATAAAATAAAGGCATACAATATAATTAAAATTATGTCGTATGCTTTTTATTTTATTTATAATTTGTACTCTATACCTATATTTATTGTTACAATCCTTAATAATAAATATATTTAGATTTATATTTATTGTTATAATCATTAGCAGCGTCAACCAATTGCTTATAGTTCTCTATTCCTTTGATTTTTATTATTTTTTTAAAATCATAGTATCTGATGTTTTTACTTTTTTTTATAATTTGTTGATATGGTTTACGCTTTAGTAAATAATTCCAAAACACAACAGCATCAATTTCTAAATACTCACCTTTTTTATCATAATGAGCTTGTATATCGATCAACATTTGTTGAGCGTCAGCATCATTTTCTTTACCAGTAAAAAACTTAATTATTAAATTTGCTTCTTTTGAAGTTGCTAGAGCCTGATTATTATTTATGTCTAACAATGAATCATTCATTAATATCTCCTCCTTGTAGGTATGCATTATGCATCATCATTAGTTATATTCATTTATATAAGTATACCTTAAAATTGAAAATTATGAAAATGTCGCTCTGCAACCGCTGCAAATGTTAGCTAAAGATAAATAGTAAAATGCCGTGAAAACCTATTTTTTCACGGCATTTATTTTATTTAAAATATGTGCTAGAAAATTGTTTATCTTTATTATAGTGATTAACTAGATTGACGAAATCTATTATTTTAATTTACTATATTTTATTAACTGTTCTCTTGTTAATTTGAAATTCCTACCTAAACAACAATATTGTGGAGTGTCTCCTTGGACGTCTACAATATTTTTAGTATATACATACTCTGACATTTTGGCTCCTAACCTTTCCCAGAAGTATTCTCCTTCGTCATATGTTCCAGTACCATCAATAATATCAATGTTAAATTCTTTTACTAAGTGTATTAACAAATTTGTTGCGTGCTTCTTATGTGTATATTTAACGTCTATGTTTATATCGTCTACATGCATACTATTTCCATTAATCTCAAAAGATATGTTGCCTATTATTATTCCATCAAATAAAATATTTTTTACTCCTGTATCATTATTGTGCATTCCTCTAGCGTCTTTTAATTTATACATTCTAATGTGTTCCCCCTTTTCAACAATAGAAATTGAATAATTATAAATTGTTATGCGCTAAGCTTACTAGGCTTATATATTAAGGTGTTATATATTTTCAATATTTGTTTTCCATTAGTTACATATTTTGTAAGCTATAAATGTCAACTCATTATTATTGTTTTATTATGTTAGATTCTATAAAAAATAATTAATCCCTCTTTTGTAAAGTAATTAAATGAAAAACTAAAATCATATAAGAAAAAGCCGCGAAATTTTAATTTCCACTGCTTTTAGCTTTTATTCAGACTTAGTTTGTTGAATACTAAATTAACAAATATATATTACTTTGTACATTAACGGTCTACATTTATCTTTCCCACCAACCCTTTCCTACAATAATTCCATCTGTATACATAGATGTTTTTTCACCATTTTTATCTCCCATTTATCTAGTGATCTTTGAATATATGATATTTATAGAAGGTATTTTAAAATTTAACTGAAATCTAACTTTAACTTAACTATATTATAGTATGTTCCAAACGGTCCTATCAAATCCAAGTTATTTCCTAGGAAAAGTAATTCCCATTGGAGATATTGGTGAGAACCCATATAGAAAAAACATTAAGGATAATAATGAAACTCAAACAGATTCTGTAAGATTTTATCTGAAATAAAGTAAGTTTTATTATGAGTAAAAGGAATTAATACGGGATTTAATTTATATAATGTAAGTAATTATATTATATAAATGGGGAACAATAATGAAAAATTTAATAAAGCATCCTGTAGCATGGACTCTATTTATAATTGGTTTAGCGGGTTTTTTCGCATGGGCTGCATTTCAGTAATGAGGTTGCCGGAAATATAATTACATTTGAAGATGAAAAGTTAGAACAATAAATAAGATATACCAGCCCCTTTGGTGAATAAGCTTAAACAATATAGGCTAACACAAATGGCTTTAAAACTTAAGATGGTCAATTTATATAACGATAATAAGCTTGTATTTTGCAATATGTTTGGAAAGTATTTAAATATTCCAAATATTTTAAAGCAATTCAAAAAAGTGATAAATAAAATGGGGGTAAAATAGCCCTCATTTTTTATTTATAAAAACCAATAAGGGGCAAAATTTTATTTTGGGGCAAAGCTAAAGCCTTACAAACTTAGTGTTTGCAATGCTTTAGTGGTGCGTCGGACAGAAGTCGAACCTGCGACCAACTGGTTCGTATGAAGTAAGTTTAAACAAATTTAAA
>NZ_JAENWL010000136.1 GCF_016650095.1 Clostridium sp.
AATAAACTTAGAGTCTGTTAACGAATTATCGGATATCAGAGCATTATACATTTCGAACCTTAAGATGATTAAAATTGATTCTTTTATTCTGCATCATCTATAAAG
This sequence comes from Clostridium sp., assembly GCF_016650095.1. Lineage (GTDB taxonomy): Bacteria > Bacillota > Clostridia > Clostridiales > Clostridiaceae > Clostridium_AD. Next base: position 106 of record NZ_JAENWL010000136.1, read on the forward strand.
TCTTCCCAATCTGCATAAAGATCTTGTAGTTCACATTTAACACTTGAAATTTGTTTGGTTACGTCTTCACTTTTAGTTGGGCTTGAATAAACTTCTTCGAGGCAAAGATCGTTATTCAATTTTTCCGATTCTTGTTCCAATGAAGAAATTTTATCTTCTAAATCTTTAAATTCTAATTTTTTTTGTTTTTCTAAGTTATTTTCATCTCTCTTCTTTTTTTTATCAAAATTAATTTGAGTTTTTGACATTCCCGCATGGGCTTCTTCTACTTCAAATCTTAGGGGGTTTTTCTTTTTGTCTACATAATATGTATAATTACCTAAATATTCTTTGAGCCCGTCTTGGTTTAATTCAAGTATTTTATCAATTACCTTGTTTAAAAAATATCTATCATGCGATATTACAATAACCGTACCATCATATGCTAGTATTGAATCTTCTAAAGCTTCGCGAGACATAATATCCAAGTGATTTGTTGGTTCATCTAATAGTAAAAAGTTCGATTTAGAGAGCATGATTTTTAGAAGATTAATCCTACATCGCTCGCCTCCGCTAAGTGCAGATATATTTTTAAATACATCGTCACCTATGAATAAAAACGACGCTAATGCATTACGAAGCTCTGTGGTAGTAAGCTTAGGGAATTCGTCCCAAACTTCATCTATTATAGTTTTTTCTTCATTCAAATCTGATTGTTCTTGATCATAATATCCTACAAAAATATTGTGCCCCAATATTTTTATACCTGTATCACTTTGAATATTATCCATTATAATTCTAAAAAGAGTTGTTTTACCTCTTCCATTTTCCCCAATGAGAGCGATCTTTTCGGTTCTTTTTATATCTAAATTTAAATTTTGGAACAAAAGATTTTCTCCAAATCGTTTTGATAAATTTTCTATATGAAGAACATCATTCCCGCTTTTGATTTCTGTTTCAAATTTAATTTTAGTTTCTCGCGGGTCAGCATCGGGAGAATCAATGCGGTCTAATTTGTCCAAGGATTTTTGTCTGCTCTCTGCAGCTCTTACACTTTTTTCTCTATTAAAGGATTTATATCTAGTTATAATTTCTTCTTGTCTTTTTATTTCTGACTGTTGCACTTTGTATGCTTTTAATTGAACTTCATAATTTATTTTTTTTAAGTCAATAAAACTCGTATAGCTACCATTATAACAATCTACATGGCCATTAATAAGTTCAAAAGTTTTATTGGTAATAGTATCTAAAAAGAATCTATCATGTGATATTATGAACATAGTTCCTTTATAGACTTTTAAATAATCTTCTAACCATTCTATAGCATCTAAATCTAGGTGGTTGGTAGGTTCATCAAGTAACAGTATATCTGGATTTTTAAGTAATAACTTGCATAGTGCGATCCTAGTTTTTTGACCTCCGCTTAATATGTTTATTTGTTTATCATAATCTTCTTCCATAAAACCAAGACCTCTTAGAACTTTGTTAATTTCAGCTTTATATGTGTAACCGCCTCTATTATTATAAAGTTCAGAGGTTAATGTATAGTCTTTTATTATTTTATTGTGATATTCCTCTTTGGAAGAATCATATGGTTCATTCATTTTTGTTTCTAAATCTTTCAGGCTTTTTTCTAGGCTTAATAGATTATCGAATACTAAAAGTGTTTCTTCATAAATATTATTATCTAAATTTAACCCTAAATCTTGGGATAGATAACCAACTCTTTTATTTTTATCTATAAATAGCTCACCATTATCATAATCTAGTTGTGAAGTGAGTATTTTAAAAAGCGTAGATTTACCTGCTCCATTAGCGCCAATAAAACCAATTTTTTCGCCTTCATTTATACTAAAAGTTATTTTGTCTAAAATAACATCTATACCATAACTTTTGTGAATATCTTTGCAACTTAAAACTATCATTAGTTTCACCTTCCCTGTAATATTAAAATAGCTTGAAAATAATAAAATCTAAAGTTAATTAGAATATTTTATGTAACGAAACTATTAAAGAAATTAGAATTTATTTTTTATAAATATTAAATAAAGTCCATTTCTATATTATTGTACTATTTATACTTAGACTTTTGTAGTGAAAAATAAATAAATATAACAATAATTATTAGAAATAGTAGTATAGAAAAAACTAAATAAGTTAAAATATGATAATAAGCATTAAATTTATGAACAAAAGTGCTGAAATTATGATAAAAAGTAGTGTTAACTCACAATAGTGTGGTAATATTAATAATATAAAATTTATGTTGGTTGCAGAGGAGTGTAAATTGTGGAAATTAAAAAAAATATATCGATGGCTGTTATTAGGAGATTGCCTAAATACCATAGATATTTAAGAGAACTTTTAAAAAATGATGTAGATAGAATATCTTCAAAAGAATTAGGCGAGAAAATTGGGTTTACAGCATCTCAAATTAGACAAGACTTGAATTGTTTCGGAGATTTTGGACAACAGGGATACGGCTATAATGTTAAAGAACTCTTAAATGAAATAAGTGGAATATTGGGACTGTCAAGGGAATATAAGATTATAATAGTAGGTGCAGGCAATATAGGTCAGGCTATTGCAAATCATACTTATTTTGAAAGGCTATCATTTAACTTGGTAGGCATTTTTGATGTTAACCCAAAGCTCATAGGACTTAAAATTAGAGATGTTGAAGTAATCGACTTAGATAAGTTAGAGTGCTTTTTAAAAGTGACACCAATAGACATTGGTGTAATTTGTGTGCCGAAAAATAGTGCTCAATTAGTTAGTGACATGATGGTGAAAAATGGGGTTAAAGGCATATGGAATTTTGCACCTGTGGATTTACAGGTACCAGAAGAAATAATTGTTGAAAACGTCCATTTAAGTGAAAGTCTTTTAACGCTTAGTTGTTTAATGAATGACAGGACATATTCATAAAACTAATTTGTTTGCTGCGTCCTCATTAAAACAGGAAACTTTTTTAATGTGGAAACAGATTTTTCTTGTTGATATAAGTACTGTAAAGAGATATAATGTAATTGAAGCGAAGGGCTTTAATTATTTTAGACACATTTGTTATAATATTAACAAATCAAGAAGGAACGTATCAACTTGTAAGGAGTGGATGTTGTGGAATACAAAAATATTGTTCTTCTAAAAGAAGACAAAATTGCAGTACTTACAATTAACAGACCAAGAGCTCTAAATGCATTAAACTCAGAAACATTAAAAGAGCTAAATTTAGCAATTGATGAAATTGCGAGTGATGACCAAATTTACGCAGTGATTTTAACAGGTGAAGGAAAAGCTTTCGTGGCAGGGGCTGATATCACTGAAATGAAAGAGCTTGACGTAATGGGTGGTAGAAGATTTGGGAATTTAGGTAATAAGGTTTTTAGAAAATTAGAAACTTTAGAAAAACCTGTAATAGCTGCAGTAAATGGGTTTGCCCTAGGCGGGGGATGTGAGCTTTCTATGGCTTGTGATATTAGAATAGCTTCGTCAAAAGCTAAATTTGGACAACCTGAGGTAGGGCTTGGAATAACTCCAGGTTTCGGTGGCACTCAAAGACTTCCTAGACTTGTAGGACTTGGAATGGCTAAAGAATTAATTTACACAGCAAATATTATTGGTGCGCAAGAGGCATTTAGAATCGGACTCGTAAATAAAGTAGTTGAGCCTGAAGATTTACTAACAGAAGCTAAAGCACTTGCAAATACAATCGCTGGGCAAGCACCTATTGCTGTAAGTTTTTGTAAAGCTGCAATAAATAAGGGAACACAAATAGACATAGACACAGCTCTTTCATACGAATCAGAATTATTTGGAGAGTGTTTTGCGACAGAAGATCAAAAGACTGGAATGATAGCATTTACTTTGAAAACAGAAAAATGCTTTAAAAATAAGTAAAAAAATAGTTATTTGGTAATAAGAAGAGGTAGATAATAAAATGATGCCTCAGAGAATAGTGAGGAGGAAAGTTCATGAATTTTACATTGACAAAAGAACAAGAATTTGTAAAACAAATGGTAAGTGAATTCGCAATAAACGAAGTAGAACCTATAGCTGCGGATATAGATATAACAGAAAGATTTCCAAGAGAAACTGTTGAGAAAATGGCTAGATATAATATGATGGGTATACCAATTGCAACTAAATATGGTGGTGCAGGCGGAAACATTTTATCTTATGCTATTGCTGTTGAAGAATTATCAAAAGTATGTGCGACTACGGGAGTTATACTTTCAGCTCATACTTCATTATGTGTGGGTCCAATAGATATGTTTGGTACAGAAGAGCAAAAAATGAAATATTTAGTACCACTTGCAAAAGGTGAAAAATTAGGTGCTTTTGGGTTAACTGAACCTAACGCAGGAACAGATGCGTCGGAGCAACAAACTACAGCTACTTTAGTTGGAGAAAATTACATATTAAATGGTTCAAAGATATTCATCACTAATGGTGGAGAAGCTGATACATATGTAGTTGCTGCTATGACTGATAAGAAAAAAGGGAATAGAGGAATATCTTGCTTTATAATTGAAAAAGATTTCGAAGGATTTTCAATTGGTAAACATGAAGATAAATTAGGAATAAGAGCATCTGCAACTACTGAACTGGTATTTACTAATTGTGTAGTTCCAAAAGAAAACTTGCTTGGAAAAGAAGGAAAAGGCTTTGGTATAGCAATGAAAACTCTTGATGGAGGAAGAATTGGTATAGCAGCTCAAGCACTGGGAATTGCAGAAGGAGCTTTAGAAGAAGCTGCTAAATACATGAAAGAAAGAAAACAATTTGGGAAACCACTTTCAGCATTCCAAGGTTTGCAATGGATGATGGCTGAATTGGATGTTAAAGTAGAAGCTGCTAAACTTTTAGTATATAAGGCTGCCTTTAATAAGGATAATGGTCTTCCATATAGCGTAGAAGCTGCTAGAGCAAAATTATTTGCGTCAGAAACAGCTATGGAAGTTACAACTAAAGCTGTTCAAATATTCGGTGGATATGGATATACAAAAGATTATCCAATAGAAAGAATGATGAGAGATGCTAAGATAACTGAGATATATGAAGGAACTTCACAAGTTCAAAAAATGGTTATTGCTGCAAACTTATTAAAGTAGGAGGGATTAAGAAATGAATATAGTTGTATGTTTAAAACAAGTTCCAGATACAAATGAAGTTAAAATAGATCCAAAATTAGGAACACTTATAAGAGAAGGTGTTCCATCAATTATAAATCCAGATGATAAAAATGCTTTGGAAGAAGCTTTAAGATTAAAAGATACAGATGGTGCACATGTAACAGTTGTAAGCATGGGACCCCCACAAGCACAAATAGCATTGAGAGAAGCACTAGCTATGGGAGCTGATGAAGCAATATTAGTATCTGACAGAGCGTTTGCAGGAGCAGATACATTAGCTACATCTAACGCATTAGCAGCAGCGATAAGAAAATTAGACTATGATGTAATTTTTGCAGGTAGACAAGCTATTGACGGAGATACAGCGCAAGTTGGTCCTGAAATAGCAGAGCTTTTAGATCTTCCACAAATAACTTACGTTGAAAAAGTTGAAATAATTAAGAGTGGATTAAAAATTACAAAAGCTTGGGAAGATGGATATGAAAATATAGAAGTTAAGACACCAGTTCTTTTGACAGCTATAAAAGAGTTGAATGAGCCAAGATATATGGACATAAAACACATTTTTGAGATGTATGCAAATAAAGAAGTTAAGGTTTGGAATGCAGATGATATTGGTGCGGATAAAGAGCTTCTTGGACTAAAAGGTTCACCAACAAAGGTTAAGAAGTCTATGACTAAAGAAGCTAAAGGACAGGCAGAATTAGTAGAATTGCCACCTAAAGAAGCTGCTCAATTTGTAGTTTCAAAATTAAAGGAAAACCACTTTATTTAAGATGTAGGAGGGATTTAACATGAATATAGCAGATTACAACGGAGTCTGGGTCTTTGCTGAGCAAAGAGACGGAAAACTTCAAAAAATAGCATTAGAACTTTTAGGTGAAGGAAGTAGAATAGCAGCTAAACTAGGAATGGAATTAACTGCAGTACTTCTTGGTGATAAGACAGATGATATGGTTAAAGATTTAGTATCACATGGAGCAGATAAAGTAATAGTTGCTGAAAGCCCATTGTTAAACCATTATTCAACTGATGGATATGCAAAAGTTATAACTGAACTAGCAAATGAGAGAAAACCTTCAATAATATTTGTAGGAGCTAGTTATTTAGGAAGAGATTTAGGTCCTAGATTATCAGCAAGACTTACAACAGGACTAGTTGCTGATTGTACATCACTTGATATAGATCCAGAAAACAACAATCTATTGATGACAAGACCAGCATTTGGAGGAAACTTAATGGCTACAATAGTTTGTGGAGATCATAGACCACAAATGGCTACTGTAAGACCAGGAGTTTTTGAAAAATTAGCTTTAGATACAAACAGAACTTGCCCAGTTGAAAAGATTACTGTGAACTTAACACAAGCTGATATCAGAACTAATACTACGGAGGTTGTTAAAGTAGCTCAAGCATTAGCAGATATCGCAGATGCTAACATTATCGTATCTGGTGGTCGTGGAGTTGGAGCTAAAGAAAACTTCGCAGTTCTCGAGGAACTTGCAACTTCCCTTGGTGGAGTTGTTGGAGGATCAAGAGCCGCAGTTGAGAATGGTTGGGTAGATAAATCACTTCAAGTAGGTCAAACAGGAAAAACAGTTAGACCTAATGTATATATAGCTTGCGGTATTTCAGGAGCAATTCAGCATTTAGCTGGTATGTCAGAATCTGATTATATAATAGCTATAAACAAAGATGCATCAGCACCAATCATGAAAGTTGCTCATTTAGCAATAGCTGGAGATTATGCAAAAGTTATTCCAGAAATGATAGCACAGATTGAGGTAATAAAAAACACATAATTTGCTTTTAAAATAGCATATAAATTAACTTAATTTACCCTAATGCTAAAACTAGCATTAGGGTAAATTTTAAAATAGGTACATTTTTAGATTTTAGTTGAACACAATTTAAGGAGCGTGTTATTATGGAAAAGGTTTTTGTAATTGGAACCGGAACTATGGGATCTGGTATTGTTCAAACATTTGCAACTAAGGGATATGAAGTTATATTAAAAGGTAGAAACGGTAGTTGTACAAAAGGGCTTGCTGGAATTCAAAAAAATCTTGAAAAACTAGTTAAAAGAGAGAAAATTACAACAGAAAAAATGGAAGAAATACTTTCAAGAATTTCAGGAACTAGTGATATGAATTTAGCGGCAGATTGTGATTTAATAATTGAAGCTTCTGTAGAAGATATTGAAGTTAAAAAACGAACTTTTGAAGAGCTCGATGACATCTGTGGACCAGAAACTATTTTTGCAACAAATACATCTTCACTTTCTATAACAGAAATAGGTGCATCTACGAAAAGACCTGACAAGGTTATAGGAATGCATTTCTTTAATCCTGCAACAATGATGAAGCTAATAGAAATTATTAAAGGAATGGGTACTTCAGATGAAACTTTTAGCAAGGTAAAGGAAGTAGCTATTGCTGTTGGAAAAGACCCTGTAGAGATTATTGAAGCTCCTGGGTTTGTTGTAAATAGGATATTAATACCTATGGTTAACGAAGCAGTAGGGATACTTGCAGAAGGAATTGCAACTAAAGAAGATATCGATAAAGCGATGATGCTCGGGGCTAATCACCCAATGGGACCTTTAGCACTAGGGGACCTTATAGGTCTTGATGTATGTGTTGCCATCATGGATGTTTTATATAAAGAAACTGGAGACTCTAAGTACAGAGCTCATAGTCTTTTAAGAAAATATGTTAGAGGTGGATTACTGGGAAGAAAAACTAAAAAAGGATTCTATGATTATTCAAGATAAGTAATTATTTTAATATGAGTGAATTAAGAGGGCATTGTATGTTAATGCTCTTTTTTTAGTACCGATATAAAAAAATATGTAATTGTCATAGCATAATATCCCAAACATATAAAATTTCATTTTTAATTGTCAAATTTATAAACATAAGAAGGTAGGCATTAATATTGCTAAGTACATAAGAATAAAAATACATATTATTATACTCGTTACTGACTGTCTATTTTAATATAGTTAATATACCAAGATTATGTGAATATGGAGGGATACAAATGTATAAAATTATTGAGAAAAGAGCTTTAGCACCTCAAATCTTTTTAATGGATATCGAGGCACCGAGGGTAGCAAAATCAGCAAAACCTGGTCAATTTGTAATTATAAAAATGGATGAAAAAGGTGAAAGATTACCTTTGACAATTAGTAATTTCGATGCTGAAAGAGGTACAGTAACTATTGTAATTCAAACAATAGGTTGTTCAACAAAAGAAATGGAAACCTACGAAGTTGGCGATTCATTTTCTGATTTTGTAGGACCACTTGGGCAGGCATCAGAA
>NZ_JAENWL010000364.1 GCF_016650095.1 Clostridium sp.
AACCTCTATTATATTTTCATATTGCTCGGTTGTTAATGCTACCATTTATTTACACCACTTTCTATAATTTATTTATTACCTATTAATATAATTATAGTATAAGTTCGCGTTTTATCAAGTAAAAGTTCGCTTTTCATGTAAGTTTAGTGTTATAACTTTTTAAACGTAGTAATATAGCTAAAGTTCGCCTTTTACATTAAACACGAACTTTATAATATTGTATAAATGGAATGAAAAACCGCTTCAACATTATTTTAAAAAAGTTACCATAATAAATCATTCACCCTTTGTGGCAAGTACAAAAAAAGGCATTACTGTCTTTTCTAGTTGATTACAATAAACGAATAATATTAACTTAAATATTAAACGTAGATTTTATTTGTTTTATATTTGAAAATAATGATTAGAAATTAAATAAAGTGTCTATAATAAAGAGTAGTAACAAGATATTAATACATTAACATAATGAACCAAGGGGTAGGTAGGTAGCCCTGTGGGATGCGGTCAGAATTATATTAATTAAGGTATAATTAAAAGATATTATAACATAAGCAAAAATTAAGGGGGAGGGATACTATGGTGGATTTATCAAAATATATGCATGTAGGCACTATAACAGGGGCTATCGCAACTATTAAAAATTTTAAATATCCAGGAGAAGTGTATGCAGCACCTGGAGTAATCAAACATATTAAAAAGAATCATGAAGATAATCTTAGCAAAGCTATTTTAAACAATTTATTGGGAACTATGAAAAACATATTAAATAATCCTGATTATGTAGGTTGTGATCCTAAGAAAGTTGGGACAAGCTTAGAACTTATAAAGTTGATTGACGACAATATACTTTTAGCTTTACAGTTCGATATAAATGAAAATTATATATATGTTGCTTCAATATATCCAGTAACAGAATCTAAGATTGAGAATAGATTATATAGCAATAGGATTATTAAATTATAGAAACTGTAACATACTGTTGCTTTTTCTAGCATACGGTGTATAATAAAGGTATATCAATTAGACAATGGTGAATAACAATAAAATAATATTTAAGATAAATAAACAATAATAATGTATAAAATAACTATAAATATGTTAACAATGATAATGTAGATTGATTTGAAGTCGGAAATGGCTCCCGACACGCTGCTTGTAAAAGTAGTTACCAGAGATACAGGATACGCCGCCCTGTCAAACCAACTACAATATTTGAAGATAGAAGGCACTCTTTTATAAGGGTGTCTTTTTTGTTTCATTTTTTATGAGTATAATGGCAAATAGACTCAAAGTGAGAGTATATAAAAGTTACAGTAGTTTTATAATGAATTTTGTTCATTAACTATACCCGTAAGCAAGTAGCTAAAAGTTTTAAATTAAAAATAACTCAGCAAGATCATCTATATCTTGCTGAGTTATTGGTCATGAATTTTAATATCGTCAAGACATTGATGGTGTAAGACTTTAGAGTTAATAAAGTGTTCCAATATGAATGTAAATTTTATATAATTCTTATCTTATTAGATATAAATTCTTTTATAATATATTATGGGTGTTTTTACCTTACCCGCCAAAAAGGTATATTAGCATATTTGAGGTTTTGAGTTAGGAACAAAGTAGAAAATATGTTACATAACAGTATCAAATATTAATATTAAGTAACATTCAATTTATCCTTTTTATATTAAAATCCCAAAGTCGTTGGTAAATAAGGAAAGTGAAAGTTACAAAAATACATTGTGTAACTTTCAAAACACCTAAAATCCATATTAATAATATATTTTGCCCCTAATATACCTTTTTGGCGGGATAGGCAAAACTACCCAACTTAGAAAATGTTACTTCAATTCTTTCATAATTTTCTTTTTTTATATTTTTAACCATATAACCACCTCATTAATAGTTTATATATTCGATAAATATTTACAAATCCCTTTTATTGGAAAGTAAGGGTATATTATTTTTATATATATACATTAACGACTTCAACTCTTTTATGCCCCAAATCACTAGAAGTTTTTCTTTTAGCGGCATTGATATCATTATTATTATCCTCTATCGCTTCAAGAAATGACGTTTGAGCATAGGTATGCCTATTTCCATGCATAGTAAGTTTAACCTTTGGTTTAGACTTTCTATCTTCTTGTAACATTTCTCTTGCAACATTTCTATCTATCCTATCAGTATTTTGGAATTCTTCTCTATGGTTTATAATCCAATTTTGTATATTTTTTTTAATTTTATGGGTCTGGTCCCCAATACCTATAAAAATTCTTTCAGGACTTTTTGCATTAGCCAATATATATCTCAATATTTCTCTATTTTCACTTTTTACAGGAACTTCACGAGGATATTTACCCTTTGTATTTTCTAAATATAAGAATGGACTGCATATTGCTTGTTTAATTTGGTACGTAGTGAGAACTACAGCCTCTTCTAATCTACAACCGAAAGTACTAGATAAAAGTATAGCTTTAACCACATCAATTCTATTCATTTCTTTTGCCAGAGCTACAGCTTTATCTATTTCCTCACTACTCCATGCACGTCGAGCTCCACGAGTAACTCTTTTTTGAAGATTTAATTTTTTGTTTTCAGGTAAAATCTCTTTTCCATCAGTTAAGTTATAAAAAAATCTTATTGCAGATAATTCAATCACTATAGTTGTGGCTGCATAATTATCACTTTTCATATAATCGACATACAAATAAATATGTTTTGATTTTATATTTTTATATTTTTTTATATTCGTATTCTCTCCTAACCAAACACAAAAACGGTTGCAAGCTTCCTGATAACGACGTCTCGTTTTTATGCTTTTCATATTATTTAATTTGAATAATTTGTCTATCTGGATAACTAAATTCACACTTTTTCCATTCATTTTTTATTCACCTTTTTCCTTTCTTTTTTATTGGAATATTATTTTTTTGTCTCCTTTCTTCTTTTTTAAAAAACTATATAGTTATGCTAGGCCTAAACAATGTGTTTCTTCTGTTTTCTTTTTAGAGTAGATACGCATACCAGATGTTAGCTACTTGCGGGGATCCCTGTATCTATCTTTAATATTTAATTATATTAGGCTGAGTAATGGCACTTACAGCATGTATTCACATACTAAAAAGCTAAGCATATAACATAAATTCTTATATTTTAATGCTTATAATTCTGTTTAAAGTACAGAAATAAATAAAGAAACTTGAAATATTTTTAGTAACGAATATAAAGAACTCTCCTACGATCCAATCGTCCAATGTCATCGTTTTTAAAAATATTTATAGATCAACTTTTTAGCCATTTAAAGCCATTATTATTCAACATTTTATTATTATCACATTTTATATTTAGTGTTTTAAAATTCAACAAAAAATAAAAAAAGACCTCAAGGATTTTACTCTCTGAGGTTTAAATAATTATATTATAAATTTAATAATTTAGATTTTTGAGTTTTGAGTTTGGAATTCATCTTGTGATAATATCCCGGTATCTAATAGTTGTTTTAATTTTATTATTTCATCAGCTGCACTTGTAGCAGATTGATTTATAATTTGAGGATTTCCCTTTTCTCGCATTTTCTTTTCAACATAATCTTTAATTTTAATTGCATCTGAATTATTAGCTTTTTTGATTATAACAGAATTTTCATCGTGAGTAGCATCCATGAGACCTTTTGTTCTTAGGGCCCCCCTTAATTAGATAGAGCTCTCACGGAAACTCTTCAGAGCCCGTGAGAACTCATTTTTAGTATTATTAATTCTTGTTGATTCCCCCAT
>NZ_JAENWL010000066.1 GCF_016650095.1 Clostridium sp.
ACTGTGTGATAAAATTTAATTGACTCATGTGAAATCCTCCCGTATATGTTGGTTTAGTCACTTAACATTATACAAGAGTATTTCTCTTGAGTCTTTATTTTTTTGTTACTCTTCGGTCATTTCATTATACAACTTACCTTAGAAATTAAACATTTAATTATACATTAACAACTACAGTTCCATTTTTAATTACTTTCTCTACAAGGTTTATACCCGTATTATATGGTATAAAATTATAAGAAGGATATTTCAAAATAACAATATCGCCCTTTTTCCCAACGTCTATACTTCCTATGGACTGCGCTCTACCAATTGCAGCAGCACCATTTATTGTTAGAGCTGTTATTGCCTCTGCCATACTCATTTTCATATATATAGTTGCCACTGCGAATACCAAAGGTATTGAATATGTAAAACAACTCCCAGGATTAAAATCTGATGCCAATGCCACAGCGCAGCCACTATCAATCATTTTCCTTGCCTTTGCATATGGCTCACTTAAGCAAAATGCGGTACATGGAAGGAGCGTAGAAATCACTTTTTTCTCTGCCATAGCCTTTATCCCATCATCCGAAGCATGCAATAGATGGTCTGCTGATATTGCCCCCACTTCTGCTGCAAGCTCTGAGCCTCCAAGCGTAACTATTTCATCCGCATGAAGTTTAATTTTAAAACCCATTTCCTTTGCTTTTAAAAGAAGTCTTCGTGATTCCTCTACAGAAAAAACCTTATCTTCACAAAAAACATCACAAAACTCTGCAAGATTTTCTTCCTTAACCACAGGGAGCACATTATTAATAATAAAATCAATATATTCATTATTTTTCCCTTTGTATTCAGGTGGAACCGCATGTGCACCCAAAAATGTAATTGCTAAATCCATAGCATGCTCTTTATTAAGTTTATTCATAACCTTAAGCTGCTTTATTTCCGTATCAAAATCAAGGCCATAACCGCTTTTACCTTCCACCGTTGTTACTCCATGCTTAAGCATATCATTAAGTCTTTCAAAGCCCAACTTATAAAGCTCTTCCTCTGGGGCATTTCTTGTTTCTTTTACTGTATTTTGTATTCCGCCACCCCTCTCCATTATACCCATATAACTATCGCCCCTAAGCCTCCAAGAAAATTCCTCTGCCCTATAGCCACCAAATATAAAATGAGTGTGAGAATCTACAAATCCTGGAAGCACGCATTTATTAGATGCGTCTATAACTTCATAATCCGCTTCACTATAATTTTTTAATATTTCTTCTGTAGTATTAACCGCTTTAATTATACCATTTTCAATTACAACGGCTCCATTTTTAATGGTATGAATGTTTTTCATTTCCTCACCATATTTTGCCTTGCCACCGCTGCAAGTAACCAGTTCAGCAGCATTCTTTATAAGTAAATTCCCTTTTTTCATAAATGCATCCCTCTCAAATATATACTTTTTAAAATTCTTTAATTAATTAAGAAAAGCATAACCCCCTAAAAACTTTTCTATAACTTCTACCCTTTCTAATATCATACACTCTTCATCCATTAAGCGTAGATGCATTGCAACGTCTTTTAGTATTCCTGTTAATTTTACACTTTTTTCATTTGGCAATGCTAATAATATTGAATAAAGCTGACAAGCGAAGAGTTTTTTGAACAATTTAGTAGCTTTCATTGCTTTTCTTGCAGCACCATAGCTAAATTCAACGTGATCTTCTTGATTTCCCTTAGTCGATATTGAATCAGCACTAGCGGGCATGCATTGGCTCTTAATTTCCATAAGTAATGATAAAGATAATTTTCTAAGTCCTTCTATTTCAGGATAGTCGTTTTCTATTATACAAATGCTTTCGTAAGTAAGATTCGACTTATCTGCAATAAGTATATTTATCAAATCAAGGACATATCCTACCTGTGTATTACTGCAATTACAGCCCATTACCGGCTCATAATTCCCTCCTTCAATTTTAAAAAGTAGTGGATTATCACAGGTAATATTATTTTCAAAGTTTATAATATTTGAAATAAAAGTAAGGGAATCACTTATTGCACAATTAACTTTTTCCTTTGCATCAATATAGTATTTTTCATTGTTAATGGTAAAGCCTTCTATTTCGTTTTGAATATCAAATAACTTTTCAATTGAGTAATAAGTAAGCACAGCAATAGCCTGTGTCATAGTTGACCCATTCATTTGCGAAAGAACCTCTTTACACTCAAGTTGAAAGGTGGGTGCTAACCCTACTTCTGTGAAACATGTTTGAGCTTTGCTTCTTATACCCTTATAAAACACCTCTGCTTCTTCTAATCCTGCTACAACCATTGCACTCTGAGCAAGAGGCCCTAGGTCACTTAACCCTGTTGATCCTAATTCTAAAACAACAGGGGAAATCCCTGCATTAAATATATCAAGCATTCTTTGGATCAATTCCGGCCTAACAGCAGAGTACGCTCTACTTAAAACATTTGCCCTAATTAGTAATGCAAGCCTTGTTATATCTGCATTAATTGGTTCCCCCATACCAACTGCATGGGGATAAGGTATTGTTTTGTTCCATTTCAAATGATCCTCTGGTGAGAGGACAGTGTCCTTTAAGTTTCCAAGACCAGTATTTACGCCATATATAACAGGTGCATCTTTTTTTAGCCATCTTTTTATTTGATCCCTTGAAGCTTCACATCTTGATATTGATTCTTTTGTGATGCATACATCTCCAAGTTCACCCCTTAAAATTGATATACTCTCATTTATTGTTAAATGGTATCCATCAATAAAATAATTTCCGATATGCATAAAAACACCCCCTTAATTTAACTTTCCAATAACATTATCAACTGCCAATAGTACCATTCCTTGATTCACAAGTCTATCTGCTTCAACCATATCAGGCACCGCAAATCTATTTTCCCTAGTTACTTCAATATAGTTTCTAAATTCTACTAAAGCAGCTTCTGTTCCTCTCCCAAATTTAAAATCTTTCAATTTATCCTTAGCCAAATCCATACCTTGTGCAGTCATAAGCATCTCAATTGCCAAAACTTTTGTTATTAGATTTATCGCTTCTATTGATTTGAAAGCAGCTGCATATGTTGCGCAGTTATAGTTTTTATTCACAGGGTCTATCATGCAATTGTATGAACTAGGTAATGAAAGTAATTTTAATTCTGCAAGTACTGCAGTAGCTGCGGCTTGTATAACTGGAAACCCATGATTAAATCCAGGATTTTCACCAACCAAGTTCATTGGTAATCCATAGGATAGATGAGAATCATTCAATCTAGAACTTCGTCTCTCACTTATATTACCCAAATCTGCCAAAGCAATCATGACTAAATCTAACGAATATCCAATGATAGGATTAACTTTATAGGAAATATTATTAATTTCTTTATTCAGATTACTCTCAAGCCAATGTATAGTGTCTCGTACACCCCCATGTGTCTGTGGCACTGCTCTTAGGCAAATTGCATCTTGACATCTTGCACCTTTATCTCCGCCAAATGCAATTCTAGCTTTTTCAGTGGTAAATTCACTATCCTCAAGCAATCTTCTGATATTTTCTGCAGAAACAATTTGATTTGGATAAGGTCTGGCTAGTTCATGCAATCTTTTATCAAAAGCACCAGTTTCACCTCTAATAGCTTCTAAATTCATTGCCACACATATATCTGCAGTTTTACATATTTTCTTTGCATCCTTTAACATTAGAATTGATAACGCCGTAGAAACACAGCAAATATTCATCATAAACTGTACTTCATTCTCAGTAAGATTAAAATTGTCCATTTTTAATTCTTTGAGAACTAGCTGCGTTGAACTATATTTTCCCTTATAAAAACAAGTTGTTTTACCTTCCCCAGAAATAATTAAAGCAAGTTCACTCATTGCAGATAATTCATACTTATTCATATCGTGTATACATGGGTATATTTTATAATTGATGAAAGCCACAATTCTTTCAATTAATTCTTCTCTAATTGTATCCGTATATTTTATACTTTCGTTTAGCAAGAGGACTAAACTTGCCATTCCAATTTCCACAGGTAACATTTTGCCATAGCAAGCTGCATGATTTCTTGGTAGTGTATCACGTGTTGCCTGAACTCCTTCAGCATTTACTAAAGTTTTCACATGACTAACTAATTCTTGTTTTGATATCGTAATTTCATATTCATTTCCTTCAAGTAAGGAAATTATAACTTCTAAACTTAAATTTGTTCCATCCAAACACAGTATATTTTTCACAACTAGACCCCCTGCCATACTTTTTTATTTTTAGTTTTGATATCTTTTATCTTTTAGAGAACTTATAACTCTCTCTTGATTTGCTGGCATTGTAGTTATATTTACATCCATCGCATTGTTTATGGCATTTATAACTGCCGGTGCTACTCCATTTGTCGAAATCTCTCCAACACTCTTTGCACCAAAAGGTCCATTTTCTTCTCCATTTTCAATCAAAATCACTTTAACATCTGGCATGTCTGGAGAGTTTATAACATGATACTTACTAAATCTATCTGATTTTATATTGCCATTTTTATCTATATTAAGGTCTTCAGTAAGCGCATAACCTATGCCCATTTGTACAGCTCCATGAATTTGTCCTTCAACAAAAGTTCTGTTTATAGCTTGCCCAATATCATGTACTGCGAGGAAATCAGTGACCTTTACCATTCCCGTTAAAGTGTCAACCGTGACCTCGGCAAAATCAGCTGCATAAGCTCCTGGATTAGCCGGTGATTTGTAAGTATATATAGTAGATATATCTTCACTAAATTTAAGTTCAGTTTGCGTTGCTATTTCCCCATAAGATAGTCTGTCTCCACTGTTACTACATACATAACCATCGTTTATATACACATCTTCCTGTTTTAATCCAAGTAGATTAGAACCAAAACAAATAAGCTTTTGTTTTATTATTTCAGCTCCATTTTTTACTGCGGCCCCACAAACGTAGGTAACTCTGCTTGCTTGACTTCCGGCACTGTCATATGGAGTTAGCATAGTGTCTGCCTCGAAGACTCTTATTTTTTTAATATCCATATCAAGAACCTCTGCGGCTATCTGCATCATTGTAGTTACAGTACCACAGCCAAGATCATGAATCGACTGTTTTAAAAGAAGGCCACCGTCTGTATCAATAGATAAGCTAACAGATGTAAAGTCAGGATATGCTCCCTTATACCCATTCCCATGAGTTACGCAAGCCATTCCTACGCCTTTTCTATATCTTCCTGTATCCTTTTTCCTATCAAACCTTTCCCTAAAAGCAAATGCTTCTGCCCCTTTTATAACACAATCTAAAATTCGAGAATCTCCAAGAGCAGTACCCCCTGTAGGATCTTTATCATAAGGATGGACTAAATTATTCAAATATATATCTATTGGATTCATATTGAGTTTTCTTGCCACATTATTCATATTAATTTCTGTTATTGCATGAATTTGTGGCGACCCATAACCCCTTGCAGGCCCTCCGATAGGAGTATTAGTGTAAACTACTCTTCCTCTATATTTTTGATTATATATCCTATATAATCTGAAAGCTTTTTTACCCATAGCCATACATACAGCTTCAGCATTTGTAAAATATGCTCCTGTATCTATGAGCACATCTATATCTCTGCCAATTATTACTCCGGTACTACTTACAGCAGTTTTTATATTTCCAACTACATTATGCCTTGTCCTTGTTGCTATAATACTTTGAGTCCTATCAAGAAGTAACTTTACTGGTCTTCCGGTTACTAGTGATGTATATGCACATATTTGTTCAAGAATAGGATGAGTTTTTCCACCAAAGGAACCCCCCATAGGTGTCTTAATAACCCGTATTTTATTCTTTGGAATACCAATTGCATCGGATGTCACAAGCTGAACCTGAAAAACTTCCTGACAAGGTGAGTATATTGTTACATTTTTAAATTCATCTATTGTTGATATGCATACATGAGGCTCCATTGCCGCATGATGTATCTTAGGTGTAATGACGGTATCTTCAATTATAAAATCTGCATTTTTTAAAGCATCTTCAGTATCCCCGCACTCTATTACTTTTTCAGTTATAAGATTACCATGTTCATGAATTTTCTCAGAATCTTCTTTAAGTGCATCAAATGGATTTATAACTGGTGTAAGCTTTTCATATTTAACCTTTATAAGTGCGCAAGCTTTTCTTGCTGTTTCATAATCCTCAGCAAAAACAGCAGCTACTTTGTCCCCTACGAATCTTACTTTATTTGTAAACATAAGCTCATCTTTTACAGTAGTAAGTCCTTCAAACCATTTGTGAGAATTAAAATAATCATGTGGTGTGTTTTCATATGTTAGTATCTTTACTACACCAGGAAGCTTTTCTGCTTCACAAACATCTATGCTAATAACAATTCCATGAGCAATATCTGAAAGTAAAAGGCTCCCATAAATCATATGGGGGAAAACCATATCCCCTACATATTTAATTTTACCTGTAACTTTTTCATAAGCATCAACCATTGGAACTTTCTTACCAATATATCTATAATCCTTATTCAACTTTATCACCTCTTATTTTTGGAAATAGCATATAAAAAACCTCTTCACCAAGGCCTACTATAGCTTCTCTCTTATATGGCAGGGATGCTCTTCCCGGTATTGCATTCTCTACTTCGGAAACTAAGCACTCCTTGAATTTTTTAAGAAGCTCAATTGAAGGCACCTCATGTAAAAGTATTTTCTCACAGTTTTTAAGACGAAAAGCAATAGGCCCTAAACTTCCTACAGATACAACAACAGCTTCAATTATATCGCTATAATTTACACAAGCTGATAGGTTCAATTTCGAAATAGTCACCCTGCTCCTTGAACCTATTTTTGAGAAGGCACTCAGATAAGTCTTCCTTAAAGGAATAATGATTTCTATAATAGCTTCATCCCTTTTAAGCTTTTTAAGGATTTTTTCAATTTCTTTTATAGCTATTTGACCTTTTCCATTTATTATTTTTATTTTTGCATCAAGTGCTATAAGAGCCGGTATAGAATCCGCTGCCGGTGCTGCATTAGCTACATTCCCTGCAAGTGTTGCCACATTTCTAATTTGTGTTGAGCCCACATTTGATGAGGCCAGACTCAATGCTTTTGCATATTTATTAATTGTATCATTTTCAGCAATTTCAGTAAAAGTAGAATTAGCTCCTATTTTTATTAAGTCATCTTCTATTTTTATATAATTAAATTCTTTAATGCCTTTGACATCTACAATTGTTCCAATAAGAAGTGGATTATTACGCATTTCTATTACAAAATCTGTACCACCACTTATCAAGTAAGTATCTTTATTTGCGCATTTTAGACATTCTACTAATTCATTTATATTACAAGGAGTTTTAACTATAATGTTATTCATACTATCCCTCCTTTACCTCACTATTTTTTATAGCTTCTTTTACTGCTTCCACAATTTTTACATAACCTGTGCACCTGCATAAATTACCTTCTGTTGCTATCCTTATCTCATCATCTGATGGATCAGGGTTCTTCATGAGAAGAGCCTTTGATGACATAAGCATTCCAGGTGTACAAAACCCACACTGCACTGCCCCTTTTTCTATAAATGCCTTTTGTAATTCATCAAGTTCTCCGTCTTTTTCAAGACCCTCAACTGTAATTATTTCGCACCCTCTTGCCTGAACAGCAAGTAGCATACAAGAATTAATTGCCTTACCGTTCATGATAACAGTGCAAGCACCACACTCACCCTCACTGCAGCCTTCTTTCGTTCCTTTAAGTTTTAAATCTTCTCTTATAACATCTATTAGTCTTTTAGATGGATCTACGTCCACACTATAATGCATCTCATTTACTTTTAATTCTAGTATCATTTACATTCCTCCTAAAACAATAATTAATTATATTCTACACAAGTACCGTCAAAAGATAGTCAGAACGTGAAATATTAATTATATATAAACTAATAAAACTTGCAGCGTTTACCTGCAAGTCCAAAATTAATTAAATTACTTTAGATCTCTATTGCTTTATTAACAGAATTCATGAGTTTCCCATTTTTTAAGATTTCATATGCCTTTTGAATGTCTACTGTTAGATTTCTATCAACGCTGTAGAATGGTATTTCACTTCTTAAAGCTTCATAAGCTGCTTTGCTTCCTTTACCTAAAGAAATATCAGTCCTTAAATCTATGGCTTGTGTCGCATGCATTGCTTCCATACCTAAGATATAATACATATTATCTACAATTCTCCTAGTTTTCTGAACTACATATGGTGAATTATTTGCATGATCCTCAATATCTCCAGCTACTGAAAAATAATCAGCCGTAGCAGGGTTTGATAGATGTCTTATTTCGGTATCTAATGAAGTAAATGCCTTTTGTATAGTCCCAAAACAGATCACATTGTTAGCTGGTGCTAAAAACCTTGAGAGATTTGTAAAATCAGGAGTACTAAGCTTTATTGTTCTATGGCATGATATTTTGGACATATGACTTAGAGCTATTCCTAACATTTCAAATCCTAGTACCCAGTTTGTTACTTCAAAATTTGAGCAAGAAACGATTCTTCTTTCATCTAATAACACACATGGACTATCATCTGAAGAGTTTATATGTATAGTAAGATATTTTTTAACATACTCAAGTGCATCTCTAATTGCTCCATGAATATGAGCAGTACCTCTAAAACTAAGTGGATCCTGTACTGGTTTTTTCCAATCCGCTTGATAAATCGTACTTCCTTCTAGATACTGGCTTATTTTTTTTGCGCTGTAAGCCTGTCCATGAAAAGGTCTTGCTTCATGAGTTTTTGGATCAAGGGGAGATGTATTTCCATTAAGCCCTTCAAGGCTCATTGCATATACCATATCAGCAGTATCAAGAAGATTTTCAACTTCTTTAATTACCAATGCTCCTTCTCCTGCAGCTAGTGCATTAGAGCTTACTATTGCAAGTCCATCCTTTGGTCCTAAAATTGCTTCTTCAATACCAGCTTTTTTAAGTGCTTCTGACGCATCCATAAGTTCTCCATCGTAATATGCTTCTCCTTCTCCTATCATACAAAGGCCTATATGAGACATACAGCTAATGTCAGCTTCTCCGACCGACCCTCGCTCGGGTACCACTGGTGTAACCTTTTTATTTAACATTTCCGCATACTTATAAGCTATAGCAGGTTGTATACCCGTATATCCATTTAAGAGTCCATTAAGCCTCACAAGCATGATAGCTCTCACTTCCGAAACGCTTGCATTAGGTCCTACTGCAACACAATGAGCACGAATGAGATTTGTATTGTACTGGTTAAAAAATTCCTTCATAACTTTCTTGTCTTTGTTCCAACCAACGCCTGTGTTAAATCCATAAACAGGTACATCACTGTCTACCAAATCAAAAACAAGCTGCCTTGAATCTTCAAGAACCTTTTTTGCTTCTTCATTTATTTCAATACTATATCCCTTAACTGACACATTATAAATATCCTGAATGCTTAAATCTTTCCCTGTAAGTAATAATGCATTTTCCATTTCCTCACCTCATTATATTATTTTAATAATTACTATATTAGATAAATTGTAAACATTTCCATAAATAATTATATACTTTACATTCCTTTTAAACAGTTATATATTATTACTAAAGAATCAATGAGTAATGTTATTTTTTTAATATTCTAAATGTTTAAAAAGTTTCTTCTACAAAACCCTATCACAATTGAGTCAAAAAAAGGTCAAAATTAAAATCTAATTTTTGTAGGTGATTATAATGATAATATATGTTAAACTCCTTGGAACACCATATGTAAGAGTGGATAATATACAAATATATTTTCCTTTTAAGAAAGCAGAAGCCCTTTTTTATTACATTTTAATAAACAAAACGGCATCAAGAGATACACTTATAAACCTTTTTTGGTCGGAATTTGATAACTCCACAGCAAAAAAAGATCTTAGGAATGCATTTTATTCTATAAAAAAAATAATTAATTGTAATGTTTTCATATCACCAAAGCGTGAAATAATAACAGTTAATCCGGAAATTCATTTTGTTTGTGATATCTTTGATTTTATGGATAATAACAAAGCTTCTCTAACCTCGTATAATGGTGATTTTTTAGAAGGCTTTAATGTTAAAAATGCTGGAGGATTTGAAGAATGGCTTTTACAAACCAGAGAATATTATAGAGATGTTTATACTAATAGTCTTCACAAAGCTGTGATATGTAATATGCTAGGCGGCAATGATACCATTGCCATTGAATACTGCAAAAAACTAATTAATTTAAATGACTTTGATGAAGAAGCCTATAGAAATCTTATGAAAATTTTTTCAAAGCTTGGGAAGTATGACAAAGCAGAAATTGTATATAACGATTTGTCTAAAATACTAAAAAAAGAACTTTCAGTCTCTCCTAATGAAAAAACCACAGAACTTTATATGTGCATATTAAGAAAGAAATCTCTAATCTCATCATCTAAAAGAAGTTCTATAAGTTTTTTTTATAAAAAAGATAAAGAAACTAACATGTTAAGTACATATTTAAATGATTTTTTAGATAACACTTCATCTAAATCTATCATCATAAAAGGACAGGCTGGTATAGGAAAAAGCAGATTTATATATGAATTTCTAAATACACTTGAAGATGATAAAATCACCATATTTAAGACTCAATGTTACCAGTCAGATGTGTGTTATTTTTTAAAGCCATGGAACAGTATATTTGAACAAATATACAAATATATATCTGAAAATAATATAATAATACCACCCAGATTTAATAATATTACTTCATATTTTTTCCCTTTTTTAGATTTAGGAAACTGTAATGAAACTGAGGTAGGCACATTTCTACAAGGCAGTAGCAATGAAACAAACTATCTGGCTGTGGAGAATGCACTATCCGGTATTTTAAATATTATAAGTGACGGCAAGAAATTTATTTTATATTTTGACGATATACAATGGATTGATAACATAAGCCTTAGTATACTCAAAAATTTAATACTACGAAATGATTCAATACTATTCATAATGAATATAAGAAATGGGTACAACATCGAACTTGATAAATTTATTACGTTTCTAAAATTTCACGACCACATTCATGAAATTGAACTTATGGCACTAACACGCTTAGAGACCCTTGATTTTTCAAGTAATTATTTTAAGTATCATGATTTTTCTGAATATCATAAAAATATCCTATATAATAAAACGGAGGGAAATATTTTTTTTCTAATAGAATTATTAAACAGCCTAAAAAATAATGGGAAGCTCGATGAGCTTCCTCCAAAAGTTATGGATATTCTAAAAACAAGGCTTTTTGACATATCAGAAGATGAAAGAAAAACACTTAATATACTCTCTATATTTTTTGATGTGGCAAGTCTTGAAGAAATTCAATACGTTTATAAAGGTGATTATCTTAACCTACTTGATATCTTAAGTAGCCTTGTAAAAAAGAATTATATAAAAGAAGTTAAAAAAGATTGTATTTATTACTGCTTTACTCAGGAGATGATGGCACTTTTCGTATATAGTGAACTTACCGAATCTCAGAGAGTGTTTTACCATGGTTTAATAGCAGAGATGCTTGAAACAGCTTTAGTGGATGATATTAAAGACTGTGACTTATACCCAAAACTTGTTTACCACTATGATAAAAGCGATAACAAGATTAAATCGTTAGAATACAAATTAAAGAATTTTAGCACATGTCTTCAATCTTCTCACGAAGTATTCCCTATTTTATGTAATAGAGATATACTTTTAAATGAATTTACTTTTTTTTCTGCGCAACAATTAAGTAAAGAGTTTGCAATTATAAGGCATGCTATTGAGATTCTCAAAAGTGGGGATAGATATAAAAGTAGTGAAATAGCGACAATAGATATGCAGTTTTCTTATATTCTTGCAAGAGATTATATAAGAAAAGGCAATTATACTAAAGGACTCAAAATAGTGTTCTCTCTCATAGATGCATCAATAATGCTAAATGATTATAAGTTTACATTGAGCTGCTACAAAATAATTATCTATTACTGCATAAACGCTTGCGACAAAACAATGATGAAAGACTACATTGATAAGGCAATGGATATTGCAAACTGCTATAATCTTAAAGAAGAGCTATCAGTACTACTCCGCCTTAAAGGTTATTCTCATATTATGTTAGAGGAATATAATATGGCTGAGAAGACATTAAATCAATCTATCCATATTTTTTCAAATATAGATAGCAAAAATAACTTTTCCCTTAATATAGCTGCTGCATACAATTATATTGGAGAAAGCAAAAGGCTTCAGAAAAAATATTATGAAGCTATTGGTTATTATGATAAAGCCATAGAAGTATTGAAAGCTCCTGAAACTATACTTGGTCTGCCTATATTCTATACAAATGCAGGATTGTGTTTTTACAAAGTGAATGATTACGATCACTCTAAAAAATATATTCTAACTGCACTGAGGCTGTATTCTAAGATTGATTGTATTTGGCAAAGATGCACTGCTTATTGTGTATATGCACTACTTATGATAGTAGAAGATGATAGAGCATCCGCAATAACAAATTATAAAAAAGCCTGTAAATACAATAATATGATGAAAAATCCATCAGATGAGGAAATTCTAAATAAATTAAAAGAACTACTAGGGCAATAATATGCCTTAATATAAACTATGAATTTTAAAATAATATTAACTAAAGGGGTGAATTCATGAAAAAAGTACTTACTACCTGTGGGTATTGTGGGTGTGGATGTAATTATTATTTAAATGTTGAGAACAATGAAGTAACAGGTGTTACTCCTAAAAATAATGATATTGTTAGTAAAGGAAAACTTTGTGTTAAAGGTTGGCAAGGATATAGTTTTGTTAGCCATAATGACAGGTTAAAACATCCCTTAATTAAAAATCAAGAAGGAATTTTCGA